>DASXLG010000141.1 GCA_036496425.1 Terriglobia bacterium
AAACCCGCGAAGGTCGGTTCCACGCTCGAATAGCTGCCCACCCACAGGAGAGCGACGACTGGAATGGACAGCAATGCCGCGGCGAATGCCAGCAGCACCTTGTTACCGGTCATTGAAGAATTATATGCGGGGTTTAGCCGCAGATTACGCGGATTGCGCAGATGGGGCGCAAAAAGCTACTGATTAAGCGCCCCATCTGCGCAATCCGCCTAATCTGCGGCTAAACAACTTTGACGTGGCAGTGCCCGTAGAGGATATTCTATTGCGGCACAGATGGAGGACCGGACGAACCAGCGATGACGAACACGAAATCAAAAATCATTTATACCTACACGGACGAGGCGCCGGCCCTGGCGACCTGCTCGTTTCTTCCAATTATTCAAGCATTTGCGGCGGCTTGTGACGTCACCGTTGAGACGCGGGATATTTCGCTGGCGGGCCGTATCATTGCCGTATTTCCCGAACGATTGACCGGACAGCAACAGATTCCGGATGCCCTGACGGAGCTGGGCGAACTGGCGAAAAGGCCGGAAGCCAATATCATCAAGCTGCCGAACATCAGCGCATCGATTCCACAGCTGAAAGCGGCGATCGCAGAACTGCAGAAAAAGGGCTACGCATTGCCCGACTATCCGGACTCGCCGGCGAATGATGAGGAAAAGAGCATTCGCGCTCGTTATGACAAGGTGAAGGGGAGCGCTGTCAATCCCGTGCTGCGTGAAGGAAATTCAGACCGCCGGGCACCCAATTCCGTGAAGCAATATGCCCGCAAGAACCCGCACTCGATGGGAGCATGGTCCAAAGACTCCAAATCGCACGTTTCAAATATGACCGCCGGAGATTTCCGATCGAACGAGCGATCCAGAACACTTGAGAACGAAGGTACTGTGCGGATTGAATTCACCGGACAGGACGGAAAAGTCTCCGTATTGAAAGAGAAGATAACGGTCCTCAAAGGCGAAGTCATCGACGCCACCGTGATGAATGTCCGCTCCCTGACCGCTTTTCTCGAAAAGGAGATCGAGGATGCGAAACAGCGCGGCGTCCTGTACTCCGTCCATCTGAAAGCGACGATGATGAAGGTGTCCGATCCCATCATCTTCGGCCACGCGGTTAAGGCCTTTTTCAAAGATTTGTTCCAGAAGCATGGCGCAACGCTCAGCAGTATCGGAGTGAATGTCAATAATGGAATGGCGAGCCTGCTGGAAGCCATCCGGAGCTTGCCCGAGACGCAACGCAAAGAGATCGAGGCCGATATCCAGGCGGAGTACGCGCGGCGGCCCGACCTTGCGATGGTGAATTCCAGTAAAGGCATCACCAACCTGCATGTGCCGAGCGACGTGATCATCGATGCCTCGATGCCCGCAATGATTCGCGCCTCAGGCCAGATGTGGAATAAGGACAACAAAACCCAGGACACGAAAGCCGTGATTCCGGACAGCAGTTATGCCGGTGTTTACCGCGAGACGATCAACTTCTGTAGAGAGAACGGCGCCTTCGATCCGCGGACCATGGGTACGGTCCCCAATGTCGGGCTCATGGCCCAGGCCGCCGAGGAGTACGGCTCGCATGACAAGACATTCGAGATTCCGCAAGCCGGTACGGTTCGCGTGAAAGACGCTTCGGGAGCGGTTCTTCTCGAACACCAGGTCGAAAAAGGCGATATCTGGCGCATGTGCCAGACGAAAGACGCCGCCATTCAGGACTGGGTCAAGCTTGCCGTCACACGCGCACGCGCGACCGGCTCGCCTGCCGTCTTCTGGCTCGACCAGACGCGGGCCCACGACGCGGAATTGATCCGGAAAGTCGGGCACTACCTGCCCGACCACAACACTGAAGGGCTGCAGATCGAAATCATGGCGCCCGAAGAAGCCACGCGATTCACACTGAAGCGGCTCAGGGCCGGCCAGGAGACGATCTCCGTCACCGGCAACGTCCTTCGCGATTATTTGACCGACCTGTTTCCGATTCTCGAAGTCGGCACCAGCGCCAAAATGCTCTCCATTGTTCCTCTCATGAATGGCGGCGGCATGTTCGAAACGGGAGCCGGCGGCTCAGCGCCCAAACACGTGCAACAGTTCGTGGAGGAAGGGCACCTGAGATGGGACTCTTTGGGTGAATTTCTCGCGCTCGCCGTATCTCTCGAACACTTGAGTGAAACGACCGGAAACCGCCGGGCGAAGATCATGGCGGACGCTCTGGACAAGGCAACCGAAAAGCTGCTGGAAACCAACAAGTCGCCTTCACCCAGAACCGGAGAAATGGACAACCGGGGCAGTCATTTCTACCTTGCGCTTTATTGGGCGCAAGCCATGGCCGCCCAGACTCAGGATCCGGAACTTCAGTCGCGTTTTACGCCGCTGGCGCGAGCTCTGGCTGAACACGAGACGAAGATCATAAGCGAATTGAACGCAGCCCAGGGACGGCCGGTGGATATCGGCGGCTACTATGCGCCGAACCCCGAAACCGCTTCGAAAGCGATGCGGCCCAGCGCAACGTTCAATGCCGCACTTCAGGCATTCCGCTAATAAAGCACGTTGTTCTCGCCGGTTTGAGCGATAAGTTTGCGGAGATAGGTAACGATCTTGTCCCGGCGGACCATTAAGGCTTCCACTTCGGATTTGCTGAGATAGTTTTTGGTTTTCTGGGCCAGTTCGTCCTGTTTGAGCGCCTGGATTTTTTCGAATAATCGGCTGTCACAGTGTGTCAGGTTCTTTTCGCTCTTGATGTCTTTGGACAGCCGGAAAGCGCGGCTGAAATCGACCCGCCAGATGGTCCAATCCTCGCCAATCAGCAGATTGGTAAGATTCGGATCGGTGTCGTACACCAGTTCATCGAACACACGGATTCGATACATCTGCTTGTTCCAGGCATCGGCATCGGGCGCGGAGAGCTTACGTTCGAGCCGCTGTCCTTCATCCATCTTTACCGGCAGCCACCAACTGAGCGAGCCGGTCTGACCCATCCACTTACGCTCGACGTACACCGGAAGCATTTCATCGATGCCCAGCATTTTTGCCAAGGCATAGGCGGCGATGTTGTATTTATAAGAATCGACGAAATTGATCTCGCTCGTTCCGTTGTCAAGTTCTTTCCTGACCTTGTGCTCGTCCACCGCCTGGAATGAGGCATCGTGCGTCATGGAGCCGTCGCTAAGCGTCAGCCGCCACGGGTTGGTGATGCCTGTGCTCGACTGTTTGCTGCGCACCACTTTAGCGGTAAGCAGAAACTGCCGGATTGCCTCCGGGCTGGGTTTGGCATCCTCGCCCTTTGCGCCACCGGAGCATGCCAAACAGACGATCAGCGCGAGCATCGCCTTTCGGGAATACCGACAAAGCAAACCCATCGTGATACCTCCTCGAGAGTGTCTGAGGGAATCTACAGTGCGTTCCCGGTTCTGGCAAGATAAACCGTTTGTTCCCGCTGCAGAGGGCTTTGCGGTTCACGTTCTAGCCAACAGGCCGGGCTACAGTCTTATAAGCCGCACTTCAGGCATTCCGATAGATCTAAGCGGGCGCAGGCACGCGCTTCAACAGCTTGGTGACGAACAGAACCGCTGAACCGATCAACCATGTGATCAGCGGAAGAATGAGGCCTGCGATGACGTGGGCGGCGACGTGCGGCCAACTCGCGCCGTCGTTCCCTCCGAAAACCTCAGGAGTCGTAAACGCGTTACTCTTCCCGCTGACGATTCCGAGAACGATGGCCAATGCTATCAGGATGTGCGCAAATGCCGTTTGGATGAAAAGCAGACCGAACAGCTGCTTGTAGCTCCCAAATCCGGAAGTATGGACGGCAACGGAGCAGTAGAGAAGCCCCAGCAGAAGGACAATATTGATACTGACCCATTTGGTTGTGGAGAACGGAGTTCCTGCCAGCGAGATTCCGAGCCGGACGGCCCAGGTCAGAGCGATCAGAATCAGGATCCACAATTCGAATTGAATGTACTCGGAGAGCTTTTTACCAAACATGTGGTCTCCCGTATCGGTTTGAACTCCCCGCCTGAGTCAGGCGGGGAATGACGGCCACCGCCGGAAACGCTCAGGCCAGCACTTTTCCGTACAACGCGAGCAGACGGCTCCAGGCCTTTTCCGCCTGCGGCTGGTTGTACACGCCCGAATCCGGAGGACACCATCCGTGTTGCGCGCCGGCATACACTTCGATTTCCGCCTGCACGTTCGCCTTGGCGAAGGTGTCTTTCATGACGGTCTTGTCGTTGGGCCGCGACATATCGTCGCTTGTTGCGATGGCGATCAGGAACTGCGCCTTGGTCATCGCGGCCAGAAGATGCGGGCTGTCCGGACCATTGCCTACCAGTCCGGCGCCGTGGAATGATGCCGCCGCACCGACGCGATCAGGCACGGCCGCAGCAGTGCGAAGGGCAAACGGTCCACCCATGCAATAACCCTGCGTGCCCACCTTCCGGTTTTTGGCAACCGACGATTGCTGATCCAGCCACGCGATGAACGCTTTTGCATCGCTCATTTGCTTGTTCCCGTCCTGCACGCTCTGCATCAGCGGCATCAGGCCCTGGATTGGCGTTGCAGCGCCGTTTTCCGCCGTGGGGGCTTTCTTGGTGCGATAGAACGGATTCACCACGAGCACGGAATAGCCGGATTCGGCAAGCCGTTTGCCCATCTGACGGAACGCAGGCCTCAGGCCGAAAATGTCCGGCCACACCAGAACGCCTGGAGCCGTGCCGGTCGCCGGGTGCACGAAGTAAGAGTCGGCCATGCCGTCCGGCGTCTTGATGGTCACTTCCGCTTCGGTCACCTTTACCGCGTTCGGAGTTTGCGGCAGCATCATGGCGACGCCCGCTCCCAGCATCACGCCGAATTGCCGCCGTGTTATCAAACCTGACGCCTCATACTCCTGAAGTTCTTTCTCAGAATGATCCTGATCGCACATATGCGCTCCTTTTCGACTTTGGATTACCTCGTAGACCCGATTCGTACCGCGACATTATATCCATTCGGTCTATCGCGGGAGCCGGTGACTTTATTTTGCGCTGGGTTTCTCGTCTGATTTTTGCGTCACGACAGAAAGAGTGGGCTGCGGGACGGGGGCGCGAACCATGCTCGGCGGAAGCATCGAAGGTCCGGGAAGCAGCGGATAGTACGGAACGAAACTTGTGCCGTAGTACGATTCGCGCCTCAACTGCGGCATGAATGTGATGCCGTTTATCGATGGGCTATAGACCCAGGCCGCATTGTAGGACCTGTTGGTGAGATAGAAAAAGAAGTTGGCCGGAGAGTCCGCGTAGTCGGCGATGAAATTCGCTTTGGCGAGCAATTGGGCACGCTCCGCGCTCCACAGATCCAGACCAGTAGGGTCCGCTTCGTCCAGATCTTTTGTATCGTAGACTTTGTCGACCATGTGGACCTGCATGCCGGTGAATACGGCTTCGCCGTTTTTCCCGATTCGCAACGTCCCGTCGATGACTGCTGCCGTGTCGCTGGTGAATCGATAGAGGCCGCGCGAAGCAATGAGCGTCTTCGTTCCTCCCAGAGTCACCTGAATCGGCAGGCGTTCGTCGTGGACGTCGGTTTCGATCAAGGCGGCGCCGCTCACGACATGGAAGATGATGTCATTCGCACTGACGGATTCGAAAACAACGCTGGAATTTTCGTCAATGCGCATGAAGGCGCCGGGGCGTAGAAGCAGTTCCGCATAGCTTGCCGGTCCCGTCGTTACAGGCTGATCCGAGCGGACGCTGTCCATGAACTTCACGTTCGCGTCGCCATGAATGGAGTTCACGAAACCGGCTTTGGGCGAGTTCAGGAAATTTTTAAAAACCGCAGGCGTGTTGAGCACCAATCTTTCCTGCTTATAATCGCCGCCCGCTTTTGTGATTTGCGAGCCCTTCTGCGCGCTGATGCTCGTTCCGCTGATTCCGATCCTGCCCTCGAGCACCGCAACCGTATTACTTGAAAAACGAAAGGCGCCCTTCGAATCGATCACGGTCTTCAAATCATCCGCAGTAACGCGAATCCGGTTCGGCTTCTCGATATCTTCGACTTCGATCACGGCCGTACCCGACTCGATACGCACGCCGACATCTTCGGGATCGAGCGATTCCAGGACTGCGGCAGAATCCTCGTCCAGGCGAAGGAGTGCATCCGGGCCGAGCCCGATCTCGATCCGGCTGTGCGGGCCGGTCTGCACTTTTCTTCCCTCTTCGAGCTGCTCGAATTTCCGCACGTCCGCCTTTCCGTCCACGAAGTGAACAAATCCAGGCCGGATGGAAATCACGGACTGCAGCAGGAGCAGCACGCAGACCGCAAAGCGGATCATAACCCGACCATTTTGGAATAGACCGAGCGCGCAGTGCCAGCTTCTTCGGTGCCTTTCACAATGGCGCGGCCATCCTTGAAGAGGGTGAGTTCGTAGGGCGGCGACGAGCATTTCAGCAGAAAATCGTTAAACTGAACCGAGCCGAAGACCGCAATGGACTTCGACAACTGCTCAAAATCGATGTCTCCCTTTACGCCTGGAATCAATTGCACAGCGTTCCGCCCGCATAAGGTAATCGTGCGCAACGGATTACCGTCGAGATATTCAAAGCGGCCCTCGGAGCAGACCGGACAGCTCGCCATCGCATCCTGACCCACATCGATCCGCTGAAAACGGTGAGACCAGACGTCGTAGGCCGTCAATCGAATGTCCGCCGGATTCAGATTGCCGGTCAGAAACTTCAACGCCTCCGCGACCTGCATCGAAGCAATGATGTGGGTGATGGGGGCGACGACGCCGGCGGTTTCACACGTCGGCGAAGTTCCAGGTGCAGGCATGGCTCCCATCAGGCAGCGCAAGCACGGTGTTTTTCCGGGAAGGACGGGCATCACCAATCCATAGCTTCCGACCGCCGCTGTGTAAATCCATGGCTTGGTATGCTTGGCGCAGGCATCGTTGACGACGAATCGGGTTTCGAAGTTGTCGAGCGCATCGAGCACAAGGTCGACACCGTCGAGATAGTCTTCGATGTTCGATGGATTGACATCGTCCACCCTGGCTTCGATTTCAACCGAAGAATTGATGCTGCGTAGTTTCGTTTCGGCGGCGATCGCTTTGGGAAGATTGCTGCGGACGTCGTTTTCATCGAACAACGACTGCCGCTGGAGATTCGACAGCTCGACAAAATCGCGATCGAGGAGACGAACAAAGCCGACGCCCGCACGCACAATCTGATCGGCGGCGACGGTTCCGAGCGCTCCCAGTCCTATAAGCAGAATGCGGGAGGATGCGAGACGCTGCTGGCCCGCTTCGCCGATGGGGCTGAATCGAATCTGGCGCGAATACCGTTCATCCGGACGCAAGCGTTTCCATCTCCCGCTTGATGCAGTTGAAGATTGCGTTGACCAGCGGTTGAGTTTCGATGGCCATCGCCTGGGCCACGACCTTCATGAATTCCTTTTTGTGTCCAGGCTGCACAAAAAACGGCGCCAGGCCCACCTGCCGCAGGCCGACATTTGCAAGCATGATCGCGACGGTCAGATTCCCTGTTTCAAACGGCCAGATGTCGACGACGCGGGTCAATACCAGGGCCGCCCGTTCAATTGGATGAATTTCGGAAATGCTTTCCGCCGTGAGCCAGTTAAAAAAGTTATCGAGAGAACGATCGATAAACTCAGGCTCCGGGCAATCATGGCCGCGAAAAAGCGGCGGTTGATTCTTCTGCCGCAACTCGCCGGTGAACATGATGGCGTGCATCCGCATCAGGCCGGACTTGGTCGCTTCCTGAATCTCCTGGCGCGCCTGGCGCACATTGCGCCCGCCTTCGAGTTTTGCGATGAAATCGTCGGACTTCTCCCACACCGCCGCCGTATCGACTCCCTTGAGATTTTCCAGGGACGAGAACTGCAGGCGAGTCCTCAAACCCGAGTCCGAATAGATCGGCAGATCGCTACTCATATCCTGTCAACGCAAACTCCACCAGGCTGCGCATCGCAACGCCCGACGGTCCTTTCGGCAGATAAGGTTTGTCCTCTTCGTTCCACGCGGTACTCGCAATATCCAGATGCACCCATGGAGTGTCGCCGACGAATTCCTGAAGGAATTTGGCGGCGGTAATCATGCCGGCATAGCGGCCGCCGGTGTTCGCAATGTCCGCAACCGTGCTTTTAAGCAGCTCGCGATAATCATCGTCCATCGGCATCTGCCACATCTTCTCTCCGGCGCGTCTGGCGGCGGCAAGAAATGCATCGATGTAACTCTGTTCGTTGCCCATGACGCCGACGCGGAACGGTCCGAGCGCGATGCGGGCCGCGCCCGTCAGCGTCGCCAGGTCGACCAGATGGGTTGCGCCCATGCGGCGCGCATAAGCAAGCGCATCGGAGAGAATCAAGCGTCCTTCCGCGTCCGTATTGATGATCTCGATCGTCTTGCCCGACATCGAGTGAACGACGTCGCCGGGCCGCTGAGCATTGCCGCCCGGCATGTTCTCGACGAGCGGAACGACCGCCATACAGTTGACCTTCGCATGCAGCAAAGCCAGCGTGCGCAGCGCCGCCATAGCCGTGACGCCGCCGGCCATGTCATATTTCATTTTCTCCATGCCGTCGGCAGGTTTGAGGCTGATGCCGCCTGTATCGAACGTCACGCCTTTTCCCACAAATGCCAGCAGCTTCGAGGACGACGGCTTGCCCATGTACTTCAGGACAACCAGCCGGGGCGGTTCGCTGCTGCCCTGACCGACGCCGATCAGCGCGCCCATATTCAAATCGCGGATGGCGCGTTCATCGAGCACCTCGAATGAAAGTCCGGCGGCAGCGGCCATTTCTTTCGCCCTGTCGGCAATGACACGCGGTGGTTTCCGGTTGGACGGCTCATTGATAAGACCGCGCGCCCAATTCATCGACTCGGCGAGAATGGTTCCATCGTGGATGGCCTTCGAATCCCCGCCGCTCCCGCCACGGAAGAAAACCGTCTCCACAGGCGGACGATGATTTGTCGTTTTGTAAGCTTCGACGGAGAACGCCCCGATAATTGCCCCTTCGACCAGAGCCCGGACGTCGCCTGCGGCAAACGCCAGACGCCGTACGTTCTTCACACGCCGCACGACGGCCGCTGCTGTCTTGCGCCAGCTGTCGGCATCGGCGCTCCGGGATACACCGACGAACAGAAGCTTGGGCGTTCCCGGAATCAACAGGGTTTCGAATGGCTTCAACGGCAGGTCGCCGCCGGCAAACAGGGGTTTGGCCTGTGCGGCAAATCTCGCATCACAGGTCGTTGCATCTTCGAGAACAGGAACAGCAACGGCATCCGCCTCAATGGTATCGAAGGACTCAACGATCCGGAATTCCACTTACTTCCTTTCGCTCAACGCTTGTCTGGTTTCCTTATCAATGGTCTTCTTTCGCTCCACATCCCTCTTATCATGCACTTTGCGGCCCTTTGCCAGCGCCAGTTCGCACTTCAGCCGGCCCTCCTTAAGATACATGCGGAGCGGCACCAGCGTCAGTCCCCGTTCTGTCGTGCGACCGATCAGGCGATTGATTTCCGACCGCTTCAAAAGCAGCTTGCGGGTGCGCAACGGGTCGTGGTTCGCGTAGTTGCCATGCGTGTACGGACTGATGTGCGCGTTCAGCAGCCACACTTCGCCATTCTTGACGAACCCGTACGCGTCCTTCAGATTAACTTCCCCGTCCCGCGCGGATTTGATTTCCGTGCCGGTGAGGACGATGCCGGCCTCAAACCTCTCGAGAATCGCGTAATTGTGAAATGCCTGCCGATTGACGGCGATGTCTTTCACGGATTCCGCTAATGGTTTTGAAAGAGCGATGAACCACCGAACAGCGTGTTCGGATTGCTCTGCGGCTGCGGAGTAGAGCCGAACGGGGTCAGGCTCCCGAACGCATTCGGCTGGTTATTCACCGGCTGCAAAGGAGTGTTCTGGGATTGGGAAGCCGGGAAAAGCGAGTTCTGCACCGTCGCAGGCTGCGCCGGTTGAACCGGCTGCACCGGCTGCCCTGCTCTGGGGTTCGCGATCGGTCCGAACGGACTCGGAATCGTCGACGGCTGTACCTGCGGCTGACCCGGAATGCCGGCCTGGCCTGGAAAATTCGGCTGGCCGGGGAAGCCGGGCTGACCCGGATTCTGCTGAAAGTCCTGGAAAGGCGCCTCCGGTTGGCCCGGAGTCGCGGGATAGGCCGCCACGGACTCGGTGCCCGTCAGGTTTTGGGATGCGCCGGTGATAATGACTCCCTGGCCCTGGATGACGACATAATCCAACGGCTGGCCTTGAAAGATCTTACGCAGGCCATCCGCAACGTTGAGACCCGAAAACTTGACGCTGATCGTCCGGTTGGCGAGTTCCGGCGGCACCTTCGATTTCATGCCTGTGGCCTGATCCACCAGCCGCAGCAAGCGGGCCAAAGGCAGGGCATCCGCGTCGATGGAGAGCTTATTGTCCACCATATCGACTTCAGGGCCCTTGGCGGCAAAAACAGGCACAGCCAGCAAGCCACAGAAAACAATGGGCAATAAACGTTTACTCATGCGGTTTTCCCTCATATCCAATTAGGACAACCTTCATTATATCCCGGTTCAAGTAACTAATCATGCTGCGCGCTACTTGGCCCCCCGGCCCAGCAAAACCACCGGAACGGTCTTCAGTAAAATTTTTAAATCCAAGAGCAAAGACCAGTTGTCAATGTAGGTGAGGTCCAGCTTCATCCAGTCCTCGAAGCTGACTTCGTTGCGGCCGCTGATCTGCCAGAGGCAGGTCATCCCGGGCCTCATACTGAGGCGGCGGCGCTGCCAGCGTTCGTAGCGCGCCACTTCGGCAGGCAGGGGCGGACGGGGGCCGACCAGGCTCATGTCGCCCCGCAGAACATTGAAGACCTGCGGCAGTTCGTCGAAACTGAATCGGCGTATGATCTTGCCGACAGTTGTAATACGAGGATCGCGAGAAGATTTGAAAACCGGGCCGTCCATTTCATTCAACCCCTCCACTTCAACACGCAGTTGCTCTGCGTTGTCGACCATGGAGCGGAATTTGTACATCATGAACTGCCGGCCGTTCAGCCCGCAGCGTCTCTGCAGGAACAGCACGGGACCGGGCGACGTGAGTTTGATCAGGATCGCCGTGGGAAGCATGACGAACGGGCCGGTGACAAGCAGCATTAATCCGGCAAGAACCACGTCCAGAATCCGCCGGACGAACATCAGGGCTTCATTTGTCGGCGTGGTGCTGAAGGACAAAAGCGGAAATCCGTCGAACTCGTGCAGCTCCATCCGGGCTATCGAATGAGGAAAGAAGTTCAAAACCACACGGGCCGTAACGCCGAGCTCTTCACAGAGCAGGAAAGTGTCTGTGAACTGGTCGAGGCTCTCGCGGTCCACCACCAGGATGAGTTCGTCCACTCCGCCGTCCTTCAGGAGGCCTCGGACCTCCTCTTTCCTGAAAACCCCGGTCAGCTGCAACCCCCAGAAATGATGGCCTTCGATCGTCCGCGCAAACTCGTGGGCGGAAGGTCCGCTGCCGATGACCGCCACATGACGAACATCCAGCGCACCGCGTTTGGTTACTTTCATCAAAACGACACGATAGGTAACAAGAAGGATGTAGTTGATGGCCAATGTGACCATCAGGATGATTCGATTCGAAGCATCCGGCTTCACGAAGGAAACCATGGCCGCCACTACAAACCAGGCCCCCAGAATGCCTTTAGACAGACGTTTGATCTGGCTGAGCGGGGCCAGAGTAGGCTCCGAGTACACACGAAACACGGGCAACAGGAACGCCCAGGTTGGAAGAATGATTGCAAGGAGCCACAAGTAAACCCGAACGGGCATCAGCACATGCCCTTCCAGCGCGAACAACAAACGGACCCGGTAAGCCAAAAAGAAGCTCGCCGTCGTCAAAACCAGATCGAATATCCACAGATTGACGGCAAAAATTCTTTTTCTCTGATCAATCATGAGAGTTCACGATGAATGCGGATTATAGACTTAAAACAGATAGATTCAGATTATTCGTCCTTGCAGGCCTTTTAGCAACCAGCCTTGCCGGCTGCGCCGGGAGCAAAGCCTACACGCGGGGCAACCACGCCGAAGTCGAAAAGGACTATGACACGGCAATGGCGGAATACAAGGTTGCCCTGGCCAAGGATCCCGAAAACATCGAATACAAGCTGAAGTATGAGCGGGCGCGCTACAACGCCTCGTTTCAGCATTTCGAAGCGGGACGCCGGGCCCTCGAAAAACAGGACTATCAGACCGCCAAAATCGAGTTCACGCGCGTGCTCGAGATCGATCCCTCTCATGAACTGGCTCAGGTGGAGCTGGGCAAGGTGAATGACATCCTCACCGCCAAGAGCCGCAATCAGACTCAGCCCGAAATTCAACTCGACCGTCTGCGAGACCTCACTCAAACCGACACGAGCGTTGCGTCGCAGCTGGACGTCAAAGTCACGGGCCCGATCGATCTCCATATGACCCAGGACTACAAGGTTGCTTATGAGACACTGGCTGAGTTTGCCGGGATCAATGTGATTTTCGATCCCGATATCCGCTCGAACCGGGTACCGATCGATCTGAACAAAGTAAATATCTTCGATGCTCTGGACGTTCTCGCTCTGGAAACCCGCACTTTCTGGAAGGTCATCAACCGGACGACGATCCTGGTGGCGCCCGATAACCAGACCAAGCGCCGCGATTATGAAGATCTCATTTTCAAGACAATCTACCTGAGCAACAGCGTGACCAGCACCGAGGTGACGCAGGCTATTACGGCGCTTCGGACGTTGCTGAATATGCGGTATCTCGCGCAGATCGATGCCGTGAACGCGATCATGATCCGCGACACGCCGGACCGCGTCGCGATTGCGGAAAAAATCATCAACGACCTGGACAAGTCCAAGGCTGAAGTGCTGGTCGACGCGACGGTCATGGAAGTGGATATCTCCACGCTGCGGCAGCTCGGAATCCTGCCGCCCCAGGGTACCAGCGTGTCGGCAACGGGTGGAAGCGCTGGAACCGCGTCATCTACAGGAGGGAACGGATTCCCGCTCAATAATATTCCCAGAAGCACGGCAGCCTATTCGATCACCATTCCGCCGGTAACCGCTCAGTTCCTGGCAACCAGCAACAACGCGAAGCTGATCCAGAATCCGCAGGTCCGGGCGACGGACGGACAACTGGCTACGATCCGGGTGGGTTCTCAGGTTCCGATCGCATCCGGCAGCTTTCAGCCGGCGTTCGTCGGAGCGACGGGAACCCCGGTAGTCAACTTTCAGTACATCGACGTCGGCGTGAACCTCGACATCACGCCGCATGTCCTGCTGAACAGAGAAATCTCGATGAAGGTTCAGGTTCAGGTGCGCGCCGTTGCAGGCAATAACAACGTGGGCGGTGTCGAGCAGCCGGTCCTGACGAACCGCCAGGTGCAGCACGAGATCCGTCTTGTCGAAGGTGAAACCAATATCCTCGGCGGAATCATCACGGACAGCGAATCGACGTCGCTGAACGGAATCCCGGGATTGAAGGACATTCCCATCCTCAGATACTTCTTCTCTCAGGAGCAGAAAACCCACGACAAGACCGAAATCATCATCATGCTGACGCCGCATATCCTGCGTATGCCGAACATCGAGGAAGCGAATATGCGGGGTATCAACACCGGCTCCGAAGGCCTGCCGCGCCTGCGCTTGAATGTGCCGCCCAACGGCAACGCCGCGCCTGCTCCCGTGCCCCCGCCCGCGGCGCCCGCACCCGGTGCAGCGGCTCCGGGACCTGCCGTTGCTCCGGGCGCTCCGGCTCCGGCAGCCCCGCAAACGCCTCCAGCGCCGGCAAATACGCAGCCACAGGCGGCGCGGACGACGAATTCAACGGTCGCTTTTTCGCCTTCTCCCATTACGTTGCCCCCGGCAGGGACCGCAGCTGTTAATATTGTGGGTAACGGAACCGATTTTTACGGAGTCGACCTCACCCTGCAATTCGAGCCGGGAGCTTTCAATATTCGAGATATCCGCGACGGCGGGTTGTTGAGCCGGGACGGACAGATCGTATCCCTGGTTAAACGAGAGGAAACGGATAACGGCATCGTCCATATTTCTCTGGAACGGCCGCCCGGGGCAGCCCCGGTTTCGGGCATGGGGAATCTTGTGACGCTTGTGCTCGAGCGCAGTCCGAGACAGGGAAATTCGACATTGCGTATTACAGAGTTCCACGTGCTCGACGCGCAACAGAACGTCGCGAACGGTAAAACTGCGGAGGTAACAGTTTCAGCCCCATGAGCGGAGCGAATACAAGCGGGTTAGCGCGCAGCCATCAAACGATGAGCGGAGCGAATACAAGCGCGGTAGCGCGCTGCCATCCGATCATGACGAGGTCCGATCGGCGCGGCTTCACACTGATCGAACTGATGGTGAGCATATTCATCATCGCGATACTTGTGGGGCTCGCGCTTCCGCTTGCCAAAAACTCCATCAAGCGCGAAAGAGAATTCGAACTCAGACAGGATCTCCGCGATATGAGGACGGCCATTGATAAGTACAAAGACGCGAGTGACCGCGGCCTCATCATGGCGAAAGTCGATACGGAAGGTTATCCGGAAACGCTGCAAGTCCTGGTCGACGGCGTGCAGATAGTCGGACAGGTGGACAAGAAATTAAAGCTTCTCCGCCGCATTCCCAAGGACCCGATGACCAATTCCACCGAATGGGGCCTCCGCTCGTATCAGGACGATCCGAAGAATACGGCCTGGGGCGGACAGGACGTGTTCGACGTATACACTAAATCCGGAGGGACAGGCCTCGATGGCATCAAATACAAGGACTGGTAGAAACCGCGCTTTCACGCTCCTTGAATTGATGATCGTGATCACGATCATCGCCATACTGGCGACGATCGCGGTTCCGATGTACAGGGCCAGCGTGCGCAACGCGAAAGAGACTGTCCTGCACGACAACCTGATCACGCTCCGGCGGGTGATCGATCAATACACCGCGGATAAGAAAAAAGCTCCGCAGTCGCTGCAGGATCTCGTGGATGCCGGCTATTTCAAGCAGCTGCCCGTCGATCCGATCACGAACTCGAATTCAACCTGGCAGCCCGTCAACGATACGTCCGTCGCGTCACCCGATCAAACCGAGAGCGGAATCACCGACGTTCACAGCGGCGCGCCCGGCACGTCAATGGAAGGTACCGCGTACAATTCGTGGTAGTCGATTTCGGCAGGGGGTCGCTCACACACCCTTAAGAATTGAGATCCTATTCCGTCATGCCGAGCGTCCGCAACATCTGCTCGTCATCCCGCCAGCCTTTCTTCACCTTGACGTGCAGTTCCAGAAAGACCTTGGTGTCCAGAAATTCTTCGAGTTCCTTTCGCGCGTCCGTTCCGATTTCTTTGAGCTTCTGACCCGCTTTCCCGATGATGATGGCCTTTTGCGAATCCCTTTCCACGAAGATGCTTGCGAAAATCCGGCATATCTTTTCGCTCTCTTCAAACCGGTCGATCACCACTGCCGTCGAGTACGGCAGCTCTTCCTCCGTCAAAAGAATCGCTTTTTCCCGGATCAACTCGGCCGCGATGGTCCGCTGCTGCTGATCGCTGATCTGATCGGCCGGATAGAACATCGGCCCTTCCGGCAGCGTGTTGAATATCTCCTTCAGCAGGCTCTCGATGTTTTCGCCCTTGAGGGCCGAAATCGGAACGATCTGCTCGAAATCACAGAGTTTTGAATACTGATCGATGATCGGGAGCAGCTTCTGCTTTTGAATCCGGTCGATTTTATTCAGCAGGAGAAACTTTCGTTTCGTCAGGGGCTTCAACATTTCCAGAGTGAACGCTTCTCCGCGCCCGAACGCAGCGCTCGCATCGACGATCAAAAGAATCAGGTCAACGTCGGACATGGCGTCCCGCACCGACTTCATCATGCGTTCGTTCATGCGATGGATGGGCTTGTGAATCCCGGGTGTATCCAGGAATGTAATCTGGCCTTCGGGCCTGGTGACGATCCCGCGCACGACATGGCGCGTGGTCTGGGGTTTGTCGGTGACGATCGAGACTTTCTCGCCGACCAGGCGATTCAACAATGTCGACTTTCCGGAGTTCGGCCGCCCGACGATCGAGACAAATCCCGATTTACTCATGTGTCTTCGGCGCCAGCGTCTTCAGCCGCAAACGCTGAACGCGGCGGCGGTCCGCATCGAGGACTTCGATCTCGACGCCGCCATGCTCGATCTTTTCCCCGGGCGAGGGCAGCCTGCCGAAAAGCTCGACAACGGCGCCCGCAACAGTCGTGCAGTCGGTATTCGCCACCAGAGGGACGCCGAGTTTTTCTTCCAGCGCTTCGAGCTCGAGGCTGCCGGAAACGACGATGACGCCTTTCCGCTCTTCAACGATTTTCTCGGCACTGCCGTCGGAGTCGTCATGGATCTCGCCGACAATCTCCTCCACCAGATCTTCCATGGTGATCAGCCCGGAAATGCCGCCGTACTCATCAACGACGAGCACCATCTGATCGCCTTTTTCCTTCATTTCCTGAAGCAGGTCGTCCACTGGTTTGGTTTCAGGAATGAAATTGGCCGGATTCGTGAGCGGCCGCAGATTGTCGAGCTTATCTCCGCGCTGCCAGATACGCAGGAGATCGCGCTCGTGCAGGATTCCTTCGATATTGTCGAGATCGTCGCGATAAACCGGAATCCGCGCGTGGCGTTTCGCGACGATCAACTGCAGCAGTTTATCCACGGTCGAGTTGATATCGACCGCGACGATCTGCGTTCGCGGAGTCATGACTTCGCGGGCAACCTTGTCGCCGAAATGGACGATCGACTGGATCATCTCGCCTTCGTCGTGCTCGAGAATGCCTTCTTCCTGGCCCGCGTCGATGAATGCCTGAATCTCTTCTTCGGACGTCTCTTCCTCCTTCACGGGCTCGATTTCCTCTTCCCAGCGTTGAAAGTAATTCAGCGCCGCGGTCAGCGGCATCGAGACCGGCCGCATGGCGAAATGAACTATTCTGAAAATCGTAAAAAGCCGGAGCAAAACCGCCTCCGGGCTTCGCATCGTGATAATGCGCGGCAACAGATGCCGGAAGATGGCGATCACCAGCATCATGACGACAAGCGTGCCGATGACGGTGCCCGTAAACGGAATCGCCCGCATTTGAAACGCGGTAAAAACCAGCACCGATCCCAGCACCAGCAGAAGCTGGATCACGACATGGATCGACGTGATCACTTCGGCGCGTGCTTCCAGCATCTCCGCCAGAGCCGGAGCGGCCTTGCCGTAAGGATGGTCCACCAGTCGCCGGACCGACACCTTGTTCACGTTCGTGAACGCGATGTCGATGATCGACATGACGAGGAGAGCGAAAACAAAGGCGATACCAATGAAGATTTCAGTCCCGCTCAGCATTGAAATTTTCGCCGCAGACGGCGCTCGATCGACCGCATCTCGCCGTTGTCCGTCTCGTGGTCGTATCCCATCAAATGGAGCAATCCATGAACAATCAGCCTGTGAATATTGCTCTGAAAACTCAGCTTTCCGGAGTTACGAGCCTGATTATATGCAGTCTCGGACGAGATGAGAATATCGCCCAGGCAGCCGCCGTCGCCACGGAATGAGAGGACATCCGTCGACTTGTCATAGCCGCGGTAGTTTCGATTATAGTCACGCATTGCTGCGTCCGTAATAAAGACGACCGCGAATTCCCGGTTCTCGACATCCAGCTGCCGCACCAGTTGTGGAACGAACCGGCGCAGTTCTGCACCGTCGATCGCGTGCTTGCGCTGCCGGTTAACGATGACATATTTACCCCGTTCAACCCGAGCTGCCATCCGCCTGACCGAACTCGAGCGGCTGCTGCCGCGCGAGATTCTGCGCGCTGTAAGCTTCATAGGCGCGGACGATACGCTGGACAAGGGGGTGACGGACCACATCTCTCTCATTGAAATGAATGAATGAAATGCCTTCGACGCCCGAGATCACACGGCGGGCTTCAATCAAACCCGACAGCTTTCCGAGCGGAAGATCGACCTGTGTGACGTCGCCCGTAATCACGGCCTTGCTGCCGTAACCGATTCGCGTCAGGAACATCTTCATTTGTTCAGGCGTTGTGTTCTGCGCTTCATCCAGAATCACAAACGAGTCGGTCAGCGTCCGGCCACGCATGAACGCGATCGGCGCAATCTCGATAACGCCGCGCTCCAGGTGCCGGTCCACCCGCTCCACATCCAGCATGTCATAAAGGGCGTCATAGAGCGGTTTCAGGTAAGGATCGATTTTTTCCTGAAGCGTGCCAGGCAGAAATCCAAGGCGCTCGCCCGCCTCGACGGCCGGACGGGTCAGGACAATTCGGCTGACTTTTTTGTCCAGTAACGCGCGCACCGCCATGCTGACGGCAAGATAGGTCTTTCCGGTACCGGCCGGACCGATGCCGAAAACCATGTCGTGTTTCTCGATCGCCTCGAGGTAGAGCTTCTGGTTCAGCGTCTTCGGCGTGACATTCCGCTTCCCGGCCTGGAGACTCTTTGCGCTCGAAACCACCCCTCTGAGGCTCTGGGACGTGTCTTCGGAGATGATCCGGATGATCGACTTGAGATCGCCGTTCGTAAACTTCACGCCTTCGGACCGCAGTTGCGCATAATCGGCCACAATCCGTTCCACCAGCTCGACATTGGCGTCGTCGCCGTCGACCATCAGATTGCTTTCGCCGTCGATGTGAACCTGAACTTTAAGGAGGGATTCGAGATATTTGATATTGCCGTCGTGGGTGCCAAAAAACTCGGCGACGCCGTCGCCCATTCGAATACTTTTCTTCATCCTGCGTTTCAAAACCTGGGCCGATTATACCATGTGTTATGATTAGGGTTTTTGAACGAGACAGGAGACTGAATGGCAAACCATCCCTCCGCGCTGAAGCGGTATCGACAGAGTCAAAAGCGCCGGCTGATCAATCAGATGAACCGGCATCGGCTGAAAACCCAACTGAAGAAGCTGCGAACCGCGATCACCTCCGGCAAGCCGGAAGACGTCAAAGCTGTCCTGCCGGAAACGTTCGGGGTTATCGATCGCTCGGTCCAGAAAGGCGTCATCAAAAAGAACACCGCACGCCGCTATAAGTCCAGACTGGCGAAGAAAATCAGCGCGAAGCCGGCTGCTCCTGCCGCGTAGGGAAAATGGTGTCGTTCACCGGGAGGGGGTCGCACACCTGAATTCCGTAG
>DASXLG010000142.1 GCA_036496425.1 Terriglobia bacterium
ATGCCGCCCAGCACGATCAGTGCGACGCCGCCCCACAGTTCCCTGTCCTTCATGGTTCCGAACTGCTGCTGAAGTCTGTCGATCGGCGTCTCCAGCGTGACGCCCTGGGCGCCAAGCATCCGTTTCTTTGCGGTGTAATACGCCTCGAACGGCATATAGAAATAGAACGCGAAGGCCGCCAGAGAAAAAAGAGGCGCGTCGGTTGCATCCGCCAGGGATACGAGCGTTCCGAATATCAATATATGGATGGCGGCCTTCACGAACTCGCCGTTATAGATGGCGCCGACTCCCGGAAGCAGGCCGAGGGCAAAGGCCGCGCCGGGATTGGTGCCGGCGACATCCTTGTGAATCGAGCGCGGTTCGTCGTATCCCGTCGCTTTCTGCTTGACGATGTCACCGAGGCATTTTTCGCAATAAACGCTGCCCTGTACTTTGCGAATGCAGTCATTGCAGAGCGCCTGCCCGCACTGAATGCAGAACGCAACATTCGGGGCTTCGGCGTGATACACACAATTCATCAAGAAATCTCCCTGATCTGATCGATGCGAGCCTGAATCTCCGCCACCAGCGGCGAGCGGTAATACTTGCGGATCGCTCCGTCGTAGGCGTGGTCCAGAACGCCGTGAGCGCTGTAGTAAATGGCGGCCGGGTGCCGGACCGCGGTTGCCCAGTCGGGCGAAATCCCGGCCAGACTTCCCATCCAGCCCAGAACCAGCACTGCCGTGAATAACGCCATGGCGGTGCGCGGCTCGACGATCCATTTCCATACCGAAGTCATGGTGTCGGTCCAGCTTTCGCGCGTAATGCGCGGTGTGTTGGCGACGATGCGAGCGGCCAGCCATGGCGGCGGTTCGTATACCGGGAAGGCTCTTCCTGCCGATATAACCTCTGTAATACCGGCCAGCAATATTGCGCAAGCCGGGCACGTCTGGAGATGGGCGCCGACAGCACGATGATGCTCCGTGCTCAGCGCGCCTTCCAGATAATCCGACACCAGTTCTTCAACAGTTGCGCAGTTCATAAATTCAAGAAGAAACCACAAGAGGCGCAAAAAGCGCATGTGCCTCTTGTGCTTTTTGTGGTTTCTTCATTGTTCCCTTTTCAGCAGCCGGGCCAACTCCGCACGGCCGCGATTGATCCTCGACTTCACCGTACCAAGAGGCAGCTTCAACATATCCGCAATTTCCTCATATGTGAACTCCTCTAAATCCCGCAAAATAACCGCCTCGCGTAAATCTTCCGAGATCCGGAGCAGGGCGGCGTGAACGCGTTCGGAGAGCTCGCGTTGTTCGAGAGCCTGCGCCGGACTCGAGTAGCGCGCGGGATTTTCTTCGGCTTTATCGTAGTCGACTTCCAGCGATTCGGTATGGCTGCGCTCAGTCTTATACTTCCGGTAGTGGTCGATGAGGTGATTGCGGCCAACCCGGACCATCCATGTGGCGAGTGCGCCCGATTCCGGCCGGTACGAGCCGAGAGAACGATAGACTTTGAAAAAGATTTCCTGAGCAAGGTCTTGGGCCTCATCAAATCTCCCGGTGAAGCGGTAAGCCAGGTTGTATATCCGCTGATTGTGCTGGCGGACGATGGTTTCCCAGGCCCTGTGGTCACCCGCCAGGCAGCCTTTCACCAGCTCCGCATCGGTTGTCTGCAACCTTGGTCCGCTCCGTCCGCTTGCGCTACCTCGTTATAAATGAACGAGGTGGCACGAAGAAAAGTTTCAACTTCTTATTACCTTTCTGCGATAATCGCCCAGTCATGAGCCGGAAGTCATTGTTTTTATTGATCTTGACAGTGATAGCCACGGTCCTCGTCTATCGCTGGAGCGACTTCAGCTTTGACTGGAGCTTGTTTTTTACCAGCTTATGGAACGTGCAGCCCCTATGGCTGACGGTCTCGATTGCCGCAACATTTCTCACCTTCTTTATCCGGGCGATCCGCTGGCAGGTTCTGCTTCATCCGCTCAAGTCCATTCCGCTGGGGCCGCTCACCAGTATGAATCTCGTAGGGTTTTCGGCGATCTGCGTACTCGGACGGGCCGGTGAGCTGATCCGGCCGCTATGGTTGACGCGCAAGGAGCGTATTCCGTTGACGGTTTCAATGGCGACGCTGGTGGTGGAGCGCTTTTTTGACTCGGTGATGCTCGTTGTCCTGTTTGCCTGCACGCTTTTATTGGTGAAAGTGCCGACGGCCGCTATCGGAACCCTTACCCTGATGAAAAATGCCGCCTGGATCATCATCCTGGGGTCGGTGGTCAGTCTCGGGGTTCTGTTTCTGTTTCGATCGAATATCGATCGGATCGTCGATTTTGTCCCGTTCAAAAGACTGTCTTCGTTGTTGCGAAGTTTCTCGGACGGCTTATCGTTTCTCGAGAAGAGCCGCACTTTCGGGCTGGTGATTGCCCACTCGGCCGTGTTGTGGATCGCCATCGCTTTTCAATTCTGGTTCATGCTGCTTGGAATGAAGCTGTCCTTTTCCGTTGCTGCGGCGACGCTGGTCATGGTCGTGACTGCGATCGGCTCGGTTGCGCAGGTTCCCGGGATCGGCGGCGGCTTTCAAGCCGGATATATTTTCTGCATGACCACATTCTTTGCTTTGCCCAAAGAGCAAGCCGTGGCAACTTCTTTGATTGCCTGGGCGTCCAGTTCCGTCCCCGTCGTTGTGGCTGGCGCCTTATACATGGTTTCTCATGGACTGTCGCTGAAAGACCTGAAGGCGCAAGCAGTCCCGGCGGAATAGCATGAGCGGAGCGGGCGAAGCGCAAGGCCGGCAGGTCGCAGCAGTAAACAATGCAAGCGCGATAGCGCGCAGCCATTAATCAAAATATGAAATGTCCTTTCTGTGGCCACCTTCACGACAAGGTGGTGGACTCGCGCGAGAGCAAGGAGGGCGATGCGATCCGCCGGCGGCGCCAGTGCCTGGCCTGTCAGCGGCGATTCACCAGCTATGAACGCATCGACGAAATCCCATACATGGTGGTCAAGAAAGACGGGCGCCGGGAGCGGTTCGACCGGCAGAAAGTTCTTGCCGGCATTCTAAAAGCCTGCGAAAAACGGCCCGTCTCGATGGTTCAGCTTGAATCGATCGCGGACAAAGCTGAGACCATGGTTCAGGATTCCAGCGAACGGGAGGTCTCAACCACCACGCTTGGTGAGATGATTATGAATGAGCTCAAGAACCTGGATAAGGTGGCGTACGTCCGGTTCGCCTCCGTGTATCTCGATTTCAAAGATGTTCAGGAATTCATGAGCGAGCTCAAAGATCTGCTGAAGAACCGGGAGTAGCCGATGTACTTCGAATTCCAAGCCCAGGCGCGCCAGGGCGCAACCTGGAGTCCGATCGTCGATGTTTGCGAGCGGCCCGGCGAAATTGTGATCTACGTGGAAATGCCGGGCGTCCACCGCTCCGACGTTCAACTGGCATGGAACGACGGCGTCCTCATCATCTCAGGCACAAAGCGGCAGCAGGGCGCCGACGAGAACGTCGCCGCCTATCTTTGCGTCGAGCGGGCATACGGCCATTTCCGGCGCGAGATTTCGATCAAGATTCCGGTCGACCAGAAAAGCGCGAAAGCGCAATTAAAGGATGGGCTGTTGAAGATTCATCTGCCGAAACGCGCGGAGGCGGAAATCACGATTATTCCGATAGGTTGATGGGGCTGCCCCGACCTCTTCTTGTGGTTCCGGCATCGAGGCATATAAGTTATGAGCATGGAACTCGTCAAAGTGGATCAAGCCCCGGAGCAGCAACAAGTTAGTATTCCGGATGTTCTTCCGGTTCTGCCGCTGCCCGACGTGGTCATGTTCCCTTACATGATCGCGCCTCTGTTTGTGAACCGGGATCGCTCCGCGAAAGCGGTCGACCAGGCGCTCGCGGAAAACCGGATGATTCTGCTGGTCTCGCAGAAGAATCCTAACGTGGATGACCCGAAGGCCGCGGATCTCCACGAGTTCGGAACCGTGTCGATCATCATGCGGATGCTCAAACTGCCGGATGGCCGGATCCGCATTCTGGTTCAGGGATTTTCACGCGCCAAGGTGGAGTCGTACGACGAATCGAAACCCTACCTGACCGCAAAGGTCCAGCCGAAAACCGAGCCTCAGGTGACGGCAATCACGCCGGAACTCGAGGCCCTCATCCGCAATGTGAAATCGACGCTCGAAAAGATGGTTTCGCTGGGTAAGAACATTTCGCCGGACCTTGTGGCCATCGCCGCGAACCTCGATGATGCGGGGCGGCTTGCCGATCTCGTTGCCTCCAATCTCGACTTGAAAGTCGAAAAAGCGCAGGAGGTGCTCGAGGCGACCGATCCGGTCGAACGGCTGCGTCTCGTCAATCAACTGATGGCGAAAGAGACGGAAGTTCTCGAAATTCAAAACGACATCAATACGCAGGCGCGCGGCGAAATGGATAAGAACCAGCGCGAGTTCTATCTGCGGCAGCAGATGAAAGCCATCCAGCAGGAACTCGGCGAAGGCAACGAGCTGCAGGAAGAGATCGAACAATACCGGGTCAAAATCAAAAAGGCCAAGATGCCGAAAGATGTCGCCGAGGAGGCCGACCGCCAGGTGGGCCGCCTCGAGCGCATGCATCCGGACGCCGCGGAGACCGCCACGCTGCGGAATTATCTGGATTGGATGGTCTCGTTGCCCTGGGCAAAATCCACCAAGGACAATCTGGACCTCAAGAAGGCCCAGAAGATTCTCGACGAGGACCATTACGGTCTCGAGAAGATCAAAGACCGCATTGTGGAACATCTTGCGGTGCGGAAATTAAAAAAGGACTCGAAAGGGCCGATCCTTTGCTTCGTCGGGCCTCCGGGCGTCGGAAAGACATCGCTCGGAAAGTCGATCGCGAAGGCTCTGGGCCGGAAGTTCGTCCGCTTGAGTCTCGGCGGCGTGCATGACGAAGCCGAAATTCGCGGCCACCGGCGCACCTACGTCGGCGCACTGCCCGGACGCGTCATCCAGAGCATTCATCAGGCCGGTACGAACAATCCGGTGTTCATGATGGACGAGGTCGATAAAATCGGCGCCGATTTCCGCGGCGATCCATCCTCGGCGCTGCTCGAAGTTCTGGATCCCGAGCAGAATTTTGCATTCCGGGACAACTACCTTGGAGTGCCGTTCGATCTTTCGAACGTGATGTTCGTGACGACGGCAAACATGCTGGACCCGATTCAGCCGGCCTTCCGCGACCGCATGGAGATCATCCAACTGAGCGGCTATACGGAGGAGGAGAAGCTGGAGATCGCGAAACGGCATCTGATTCCGAAACAGATTGAAGAACACGGTCTCAAGAAAAGCCACCTGCAGTTTACGGATGAAGGCCTGCGAGCCATGATCAACAATTACACTCAGGAAGCCGGGCTGCGAAATCTCGAACGTGAGATAGCGGCGGTCTGCCGCAAGGTGGCGAAGCAGGTGGCAACCGGGGAAAAGAAAGTCCGGAAAATCCACACGGACAATCTGGATCAATTCCTCGGCCGGCCGAAGATCTTCCGGGAGGAATTGTTGAAACACGATCAGATCGGGGTTGCAACGGGTCTGGCGTGGACTCCCGCCGGCGGCGACGTGCTTTTCGTCGAAGCGACCACAATGAAGGGCCGCGGCGCTCTCACACTGACCGGCCAACTGGGAGACGTCATGAAGGAATCGGCGCAAGCGGCTCTCAGTTATGCGCGCTCTCACGCGAAAGATTTCGGGATACGCGAGGACTTCTTCGGCAAACACGACATTCACGTCCATGTTCCGGAGGGCGCAATCCCGAAAGACGGTCCGTCCGCCGGAGTCACGATGGCGACGGCGATTCTGTCTCTGCTCACGGGGCAAGCCGTGCGGCGCAAAATCGCGATGACGGGTGAAATCACACTGCGCGGCGAGGTCCTGCCGGTCGGTGGAATCAAAGAAAAAGTCCTGGCCGCACGGCGCGCCAAGATCGACACTGTCATTCTCCCGGCGTTGAACCGGCGCGATCTCGAAGACGTGAATGAAACGATCCGCAATGAAATGAAGTTCGTTTTCGTCGATGATGTGAAGAGCGTCTTCAAGGCTGCTCTACTCGAACGAAAACCGGCAAAGATCGTTCGCGGCCACCGGCGCCTGCGGCGCGGCGCCGAGGCCGTGGTGTGAAACTCAAGGATCTCGGCGAGGGCGGTTTGATTCGCCGGATCCGGGAGCGTTTCGGAGCCAAAGCGGACGAACTTCCGGTCGGCATCGGCGACGATGCCGCGGTCATCGATCTCCCGGCCGGTCATTCACTGGTTTTTTGCTCCGACCTGGTCGCGGAAAACAGTCATTTCATCCGCGGCCTGCATCCTCCCGCCTCGATCGGCTACAAAGCAATCGCAGCCAATGTCAGCGACGTCGCCGCCATGGGCGGCGTGGCGACGCATTTCCTGATCTCGATGGCGACACCGCCGGAACTGGACTGGACCTGGATCGAAGACTTCTTCGGCGGCGTTGAGAGCGCCTGCCGGCAATTTGAAATATCACTCGCAGGCGGAGACTCTTCCGCTTCAGATCGAATCTTCGTCGATGTCGCCATGATCGGCCGCGTGCCTGCCGGCCACGCCGTTCGCCGTTCCGGCGCCAAGGCCGGCGACACCGTGTACGTCACCGGAATGCTCGGCTCGTCCGCGCTGGGTCTCGAACGTCTCAAAGCCGGAATGACCGATGATGCCGCCGTGAAACGCCACCTGCACCCCGAACCCCGCTACAAAGTCGGACCGGCCATCGCTGCCCGCGCTCACGCCATGATCGATGTCAGCGATGGCTTTTCCACGGACCTGACTCACATCCTCCAGGAATCGAAAATGTCGGCGCGCATCTATAAGGACCGACTGCCCGGCTGGCCGGGCGCCGAGGATCACCACGTCCTGCATGGCGGAGAGGAATATGAGTTGATCGTCACCGGCCCTCCCGGCCTTCCGAGGATGATTGAAGGCATTACTCTCACGCCGGTTGGTGACATCATCGAATCCGTGGGCGAACATCAGGCTTTTATCATTGAAGGGACCCGCGAATCCGTCCTGAAGCCAAAGGGCTGGCAGCACTTCGAGTAAGAAATCCCAACACGGCTAAAAACTTTCGATTGACGATGTTTCGCTAAACCATGTAAGTTACATGCTCATTTTATGAACCTACGTATCCAAGGAGTGAGCTCAATGAAAATATTTGCGGGCGGGCTTGTGTTGGCCGCAACTTTGTTGACCGGAACACTATTCGCGCAAACGGCCAAGGCGCCGGCGAAATCGCTTTACGATCGGCTGGGAGGACAACCGGCGATCGAGGCCGTGGCTAACGGGCTGGTCGATCGAATTCTCGCCGACGGCCGAGTGAACAAATGGTTCGCACATGCTGCGTCCACGCCGGAAAATACCAAAACCTACAAAGCCCATCTGGCGACCTTTCTCTGTTCGAGTCTGGGCGGTCAGTGCAAATGGACCGGGCCGGACATGGCCACTATCCATAAAAACAAAGCGGTAACCAGCGAAGCGTTCGACGCCGTTGCCCAGGATCTTTCCGCCCAGCTTGACCAATTAAAGGTGCCCAGCAAAGAGAAGGGCGAACTCATGACGGTTGTCGGATCGCTGAAGAAATCAATCGTCCAAAGCGGTTCGTAACAATAAGAATATGCCGCTGCGCCTCGTCAGGACGCCGGGACGCAGCGGCAGCCGGTCCTCATGCAACTGACGCTTCACACGGATTATGCCTTCCGGGTCCTTCTCTATCTGGGAAGCCAGGCGCCCGGACAAATGGTCTCGACCGAGGAGATCAGCCGGGCATATGGCATTTCCCGGCACCATCTGGTGCGAGTGGTTCAAACACTCAACGAGCACGGTTTCGTCAATGTCGTTGCCGGAAGATCCGGTGGGGTTTGTCTGGCAAGAGAGCCGGATCAAATCTGCCTTGGCGAGGTTATGAGGAAAGCGGAAGCCAACCTGAAAGTCGTCGAATGCTTCGACGCCGAGACCAACACCTGTCCAATCATCAGCATTTGCCGGCTGAAGCCGGTGCTTTCCGAAGCCACGCAAGCTTTTCTGGCGGTGCTCGATCGTTACACTCTCGCGGATCTTCTCGATCGAAAGCGAGGAGCCCGGCTCGCCAAAGTATTTGCCGCCCAGGTCACCGATAAACCTTAAGTGCTGAATCCAAAGGGTTGGCGGCACTTCGAGTAAGAAATGGTATCCTCAAATAATGTCGAACTCCGATATCCTCAGCAAGGCTGACCGGGCCCTGCGGCCCGTCCTGAAGGAGTTGGGAAGATTCCCCTGGATCCGGCTGGAAGGATGCTGTGCCGGCCACAAGCAGGAAGACAGTCTCTGGCTCGAAGTCAATGTACTCGGCTCGACCGGCCTGCAGCGGCTCGCAGATCTTCTGCGCATCCTCGACGGGAAGCTTGCCGGCACCGACTGCCGCGTGGACTGCCTCCTGAGCTACGCCACTCCTTCCGAAATGCCGGGCGTACCACACGGCTGGATTCCCACGGCCATTGAAGTTCTATGGCCGTCACGCAGCGACTGGCGCCGCAGTCAATCGATGATTGTCGAAACACTCCTGTCGTCGATCGAAGAACTGCCAGGCCGGCTGACCGAGCCGTCCAATGAGCCTTGCGCGATCAATTACTGCCCGTTTTGTTCGTCGTCATTCATCCGCGTGGATCAGATCGAAACAACCGGAAACCGTTACCGGTGCGGTGACTGCGATATAACCTGGGTAATGGCGGATCCGATCGTCTAAGCGGAACAGGAGTCTTTTATGGAGTTCACTTCCAGCGAAGAACTGCTTGAAATCAAACGCATCGCGAGAGAATTCGCGGAAAAGGAAATTCGTCCTCACGTCATGGAATGGGACGAGAAGCAGATCTTTCCCCGCGAAGCTCTGAAGAAGCTGGCGGACCTGGGTTTTCTGGGAGTCCTGGTTCCGGTGGAATACGGCGGATCCGGACTGGGATACGTGGAGTACGTGACGATCATCGAAGAACTGTCGCGGGTCGATGGTTCAATCGGAATCTCCGTGGCGGCGCACAATTCGCTTTGCACCGGGCATATTTTCAACTTCGGTTCGGAAGAGCAGCGGCGGCGATACGCGGTACCCCTGGCAAAAGGTGAAAAGATCGGCGCATGGAGCCTCACAGAACCGGAGGCGGGAAGCGATGCAGGCGGCACACAGACGACGGCGCGGCTCGAGGGCGATCACTGGGTGATCAACGGTCAGAAAACCTTCACGACGCACGGGACCTACGGTGATATCTGCGTCGCGATGGCGGTGACAGATAAGACTGCAGGCCATCACGGCATTTCCGCATTCATTCTCGAAAAAGGCATGCCCGGATTTTTCCCCGGCAAAAAAGAAAACAAACTCGGACTGCGCGCAAGCGACACCTCGACGGTCATTTTTGAAGACTGCCGCGTACCGAAAGACAATCTCCTCGGTGAGGCGGGACACGGCTTTATCGACGCGCTCAAGATCCTCGACGGCGGCCGCATCAGCATCGCCGCGCTCGGCGTGGGCATGGCTCAGGGCGCTTACGAAGCGGCGTTGCATTACGCAAAGCAGAGGAAACAATTCGGAAAACCGATCGCGGAGTTTCAGGCCATCCAGTTCAAACTTGCCGACATGGCGACGGAGATCGATGCGGCCCGCCTCCTGATGCATCGCGCCGCATGGATGAAAGACCAGGGCATGCCGACCACAACCCAATCATCGATGGCCAAGCTTTACGCCGGCGAGGTTGCTGTCCGCGTCGCCAATGAGTGCGTCCAGGTCCACGGCGGCTACGGTTTCATCAAGGAATATCCCGCCGAAAAATTCTATCGCGACGTTAAACTCTGCACGATCGGCGAAGGAACGAGCGAGATCCAGAGACTGGTGATCGCGAGAGAAATACTTCGAGACTGAAGATGAAATTGGAGATTGCATCATTGGAAGTTGTTTCATTTCAAATATAGAAATGCAGAAACCTCGAATGATGCACCTTCCGATAGATCCCTCTTCGTGCTTTTGTGTTCCTGTTTTTTATGACTGATCAGTTGCTGGATGACTTCTTCAACGGGGAAACCCGGGCGCTATCGCGGGTGATCACGCGGGTTGAGAACCGGTCGGCAGACAGTCTATCCATCCTTCAAAAGCTGTTTCCGCGCAGTGGAAAAGCCAGAGTCATCGGAGTGACGGGCAGTCCGGGATCGGGCAAGAGTACGCTGGTAGACCGCCTTGCCGGACTTTATCAAAAACGACAGCAAACGCTGGCCATCGTTGCGGTCGATCCGACCAGTCCCTTCACGGGCGGCGCCATCCTGGGCGATCGCATCCGAATGCAGACGCCGGGTGTTTACATTCGCAGCATGGCGACCCGCGGGAATCTCGGC
>DASXLG010000143.1 GCA_036496425.1 Terriglobia bacterium
CGGGATACTCCATTCTGCCTATACAAACCAGTATCCCTATCCCGCGGCTGGTCTTCTTATCCGATGTCGTCGTTCTGAGGGTGAGAATCTCGAGGCAAATTACCCTGACAGCGATGACGCAAATTATCGTGGCGCGTTACAAGAGAGTTTTTTCTTCTCTGCCTTACCTCTCGCGGTAAGCCAGAGAGTTTTTTCTTCTCTGCCTTACCTCTCGCGGTAAGCCAGATACTTTTTTCTTCTCTGCCTTACCTCCCGCGGTAAGCCAGATACTTTTTTCTTCTCTGCCTTACTTCCCGCGGTAAGCCAAAGACTTTTTTCTTCTCTGCCTTACCTTCCGCGGTAAGCCAAAGACTTTTTTCTTCTCTGCCTTACTTCCCGCGGTAAGCCAGAGACTTTTTTCTTTTCTGCCTTACCTCCCGCGGTAAGCCAAAGACTTTTTTCTTTTCTGCCTTACTTCCCGCGGTAAGCCAAAGACTTTTTTCTTCTCTGCCTTACCGCCCGCGGTAAGCCAAAGACTTTTTTCTTCTCTGCCTTACTTCCCGCGGTAAGCCAGAGACTTTTTTCTTTTCTGCCTTACCTCCCGCGGTAAGCCAGAGAGGACGGTGCGCCGGCTGCCGCGCATCATCCGGTTTGTCAGGGCGCAGAAGGCATCTCCCATGACGACATCCGGCGCGAGTTTTGAACAGGACTCAGGCGGGGAATTTGATGGAAATTACTAACCGCCCCGTCTGCGCGCGATTCTGGAAATCTTTGATGCGCGCAGACACCCCGCCTTGGAAAGGCGGGGAATGCGGCCAACTCAAATCAGCCAACTCAAATCAACCACCTCAAATCAGTCGGCTCAAATCAGCCGGCCCAAATCAGCCGGCTTAAATCAGCCGGCTTAAGCGAGTTCCTCAAGCCGCTGGTTTAGTAAAAGGTCGCGAAGCCTCCTTATGGATGCCCGCGCGGAGCGCGCTCCTTTTTCTTCCTCCTCCAAAAATCTCTTTCCCTTCACCGCTCCTTCGCTATACTGAGATCGCCCTTTGCGTTTCCCCAAACGCGCTTTGCTCGACCACATTCTCAATCTCCTGTTCCCAGTCACATGTTGCGTCTGTCATGCTCCAGTTCAGGAGCGCAGATGGGGAGGGGCATGTCCGGAATGCTGGTCCAGCCTGTTTCCGATCGAGCCGCCTTTCTGCAGTAAGTGCGGCGAACCCGCGCCCGCCATTGAAGGACTCTGCGGCGGCTGCCTGCGCGGTGATCATCTCTTCGACTTCGCCCGCTCCGCTCTGCTCTTCACGCACACCTTCCGCGAAATCATCCATCACCTGAAGTACGCCGACCGCGTGTCACTGGCAAAACCGCTCGGCCGCATCCTCAAGGAGTGCCTCAACGCCCACGACTTCCAGGGCGCCCTCATCCTGCCCGTCCCTCTCCACCGCTCGCGCGAACGCAGCCGCGGCTTCAACCAGTCCGAACTTATCGCCGCACAGCTCGGGCGGCCGGTTTCCACGCGTCTGCTCCGCCGGCGCAAGAACACGCCGAGCCAGACAGGCCTTTCACGCAACGAACGCAAACGAAACCTGGCCGGCGCATTCGAGCTCTCTGCAAAAGTCAGCGGAACGATCATCGTGGTCGACGACGTCTACACCACCGGCTCGACGATGAACGAAGTCACGCGCACCCTGAAACGTGGAGGAGCGGAAAGAGTGGAAGTGTTGACCGTGGCGCGCGTCGCCAACGAGGTTTACCGCGCGGAGGAAACCGACAACTCGGAAGGCGTGTCCATCACCCAATGAGACGTACTCTCCAGCAACTCGGCCACAAACCTCGTGTGCAGCGCGTGCCCTGCGCGGTGCGCCACGAGCCGCCCCAGGACCGGCTGCCCGATCAGAGCAAAGTCGCCAAGCAAATCCAGCGTCTTGTGCCGGACAAACTCATCCGGAAAACGGAGCGAGGTGTCGTTCAACATTCCTGTCTCGGTCAGCACGATGGCATTCTCGAGCGAGCCACCGCGGATCAGACCGCCCGCCTGCAGCTTTTCCACTTCGTCATAAAACCCGAAGGTCCGGGCGGGAGCAATGGAATCCGCGTAGTTCGTGCCGGTAAACTGCACGTCCACGCGCTGTTGTCCGATCAGCGGGTGAGGAAAATCGATGTCATACTGGATGGCGAACCTGTCGCAGGGATAGATCCCGATCGTCTTATCACCGTCGTGCAACACAAATTCCCTGGTAATCCGAATATATTGCCTTGGCTGGTCTTGCGGCTGGATCCCGACGCTCGCGATCGCTTCCGTAAAGGGCAGAGCGCTCCCGTCGAGGATGGGAACTTCGAAGTTATCGAGCTCGATGTACGCGTTGTCGATCCCGACGCCGTAGAGCGCCGACAGAATATGCTCGACGGTCGAAATCCAGACGCCGCGATTCATCAGAGTCGTGGCGTAGGAAACGCGGGCGACCGACCCCACATCCGCGCGGATCTCGAAATTGTCCAGATCGACGCGGCGAAAGACGATGCCTTTTCCGGCAGGAGCCGGCAAAACCCGAACCGTCGCATGCTCGCCAGTATGAAGCCCGATACCACTGAACTCGATCGGTTTCGCAATCGTCTGCTCGTGCATCCGTGGCATCGTGAGCAATTGACTGGCCGCGCAAACATACGTGAGCAATGAACAACTTACAAACCCAACACAGGCCCAAACCGTGTACATTTGTGCACAGCGTGTTGTGGATTAGCCGCGCATTTATTAAGGAATCATGATGAAACACCCTCTATTTCTCATCATCGACGGCATGTCGCAGGCGTATCGCGCCTATTTTGCGATTCGCGGACTCGCCACCACGCAGGGACTGCCGACCAACGCTGTGTATGGATTCGCCATTATGTTGAAACGGGTGATCGAAAAATACCCACCCGACTACATCTGTGTGGCACTCGACAGCCCGGAACGCACCGTCCGCCACGCGCAGTACGACCTTTATAAGGCGACGCGAAAGAAAATGCCGCCCGACCTCGCCCAGCAGCTGCCTTATTTACGGAAATTTTGTGAGGCGATGCGCATACCGGTACTCGCGATCCCGGGGCAGGAAGCCGACGATATCATCGCCACCGTCGCAACCCGGGCGGTAGCGAACGGCCTCTATCCCGTCGTCGTCACCCTCGACAAGGATCTGTATCAGTTAGTGGACACCATTCTGATTTTGAACACATCGAAGGACGACCTGGTCGTCGACCGGGAAAAAGTCGTCGAATTGTTCGGAGTGACGCCCGAACAGATCCCCGATCTACTCGGGCTCTGGGGGGACACCTCCGACAACGTGCCGGGAGCGCCCGGCATCGGCGAGAAAACCGCGCGCGACCTGGTGCAGAAATTCGGATCGATCGAGACGCTCCTCGAACGCACCGATGAAGTATCGAGTGCGAAGCAGCGCGCGTCGCTGGTGGAGAACCGGCAGCAGATCCTGCTCAGCAAACAGCTCGTGACCATCGATACGCAGGTTCCGGTCGACGTCGACTGGGAAGATCTCAAAGTGAAGGCCCCCGATCGCGCCATATTGATGCCGCTTTTGAAGGAACTCGAATTCACCGGGCTGATCAAAGAATATCTGCCGCCCGAAAGCGGCCCCACCATCGAAGTCGTCGAAAGCGAAATGCCGCCGGCCACTACCGGACAAGTCATCATCGACGTCCAGACCGACCGCGCCACGTTCTGGACCGGAGAGGGCGCCGTTCACAGCGTGCCTCTCGACAATCGCGTCAGTGCAATTCTCTCGAATCCGAATGTCCGCAAGATCACGTACGACCTCAAGACAGCGATGCTGAAGCTGAGGAGGCGTGGCCTGGACATCTCACCGCCTTACGACGATCCGCTGCTGATGGCGTATCTGCTGTTTCCGAATCGCGGAAAGTACGAGCTGGAAAATGTCGTCTTCGATCTGACAGGTCACACGGTCGCGCCGGGCGACGAACGCACGCCGTGGATCGGCCGGCTCTTCAAAGAGCTCGCTTCCCGCGTTGAACAGGAAGCCGCGAAACCCTACGCCGATATCGAGCTGCCGCTGTCGTCCGTGCTCGCCGAAGTGGAGACGGCGGGGATGAAGATCGATGTACCCGTCCTGGAACGTATGTCGGTGGAAATGGGAACCCAGCTCGAGGACCTCACCCGGCGGATCTGCGCGATTGCCGGCTGCGAGTTCAACATCAATTCTCCGCGCCAGCTCGGAGAGATCCTGTTCGACAAACTCAACCTGCCGCGGCCTCGCAAACTGAGAAAGTCGGGCCAGTACTCCACCGCCGTCGAAATTCTGGAAGAGCTGGCGGAAAAGCATGAATTGCCGCGACTGGTCCTGGAATACCGCCAGCTTTCGAAGTTCAAATCGACATATATCGATGTCATTCCGAAGCTGATCGATCCGGCGAGCGGCCGCCTCCACACCTCGTTTCACCAGGCGGCGGCATCCACGGGGCGGCTTTCGAGCAGCGATCCCAACCTTCAGAACATTCCGGTCCGCGCCGATCTCGGACGCAAAATTCGCGGCGCTTTCATTCCGGAAGCAGGCTTCAGCCTGGTCTCGGCCGATTATTCCCAGGTCGAGCTGCGGATTCTCGCGCATCTTTCGGGCGACGATCATCTCGCCGAAGCCTTCTCCGCCGGAGAAGACATCCATCGGCGCACGGCCGCTGCGGTGCTCGGCCTGACGATCGATCAGGTCACTTCCGCCCAGCGCGAACGCGCCAAGGCCGTCAATTTCGGGATTGTTTATGGGCAAACGCCGTATGGACTCGCGCAGCAACTCGGCATCAGCCCGGAAGAGGCCGCCGACTTCATCGAGAAATACTTCGCGCAGTATCAGGGGGTCCGGCGGTATATCGAGAACTGCCTGAGCCAGGCGCGCGACACCGGGGTTACGCGAACCCTGTTCGGCCGCCTCCGCCAGCACCCGGAGATCAATTCAAAGAACGGAATGCGCCGCAGTATGGCCGAGCGGACCGCGATCAATTCTCCGATCCAGGGGACCGCAGCGGACATCATCAAGATCGCGATGATCCGCATTGCTGAAGAATTACGCCAAAAGAAACTGAAAACCCGAATGGTGCTCCAGGTCCATGACGAGCTGATCTTTGAAGTTCCTGAAGACGAGCTGGCGGTCAGGGAAACGATTCGCGAAATGATGCAGAACGTCGTTCAGCTGAATGTTCCGCTTACTGTGGACGTCAAACAGGGAAAGACCTGGGAGCAGCTGGGGAAATAGCCGCAGATGACGCGGCTACCTTCTCTTGTTGATCGTCAGCTTCAATACCTCCGTCATGCACGCCGCGGCGGTCTTCATCTGGGCCGGCTCGAACGTCATTGAACCGAGGCGCATGAGGCTTTCTGCCATGCCGCCTTTGATCTCGAGGGTCTTGAACTGCAGTTTGGCCTGCGCCGCGAGCAACCGGGCTTTGTCCACGTCACCTTTTGCCATACGGACGTAAGCCAGACAAAAATCCACAACCGAAATCCAGTACGTGTTGGCTTCCGCTTCGAACATGGTCCGCGCGGAAACGGCGGCCGCTTCCGCCTCGGCAATCTGGTCGAGTTGCGCGAGCCCCATCGCGAGAAATGTGAGCGCCTTGGCATGTTCATACCGCATCGACAATTTCGCGAAACCATCGACGGCGCGGCTCGCAAAAATCACGGCCTCTTTCGGCTGGAGCAGATGCAGATGAATCTCGGCGCCATCGAGATCGCAGAGGTTCACGTGGTGCTGGCTGCCCATCTTCATGAAGTATTCACGGACAGCTCCGAACGATTCGATCGACTCGGGATAACGGCCCTGAAGGAACATCAGGTACGACTTGTTATATCGCGTCTGCATGAACAGTTCCTGCATATTGAACCGCGCGCTGAGTTCCTCCGCCGAGTTGTACATGGCCTCCGCTTCATCGAGCTGGTCGGTAAATGAAAGTCCGTTCGCGATATTCAGGTAACTCATCGCAACCGCCGGCCAATTCTTCAACTGTTCGAACAGGCCCCGCGCCTTCGAGTGAAAGCGCAACGCTTCGCGATGCTGTTCCCGCCGGTAATTGATGTTGCCGACATTGGTGTAGATCTTGGCCAAACCCAGCGAGTTATTGCGCGACTGGAACCAGCGTTCCGCTTCGCCGGCCGCCTCCATCGCCTCATCGTAGTTTCCGGTCATGTACAGCGCGGCCATGAATCCAAGGCGCGTGCGATTGGCCTGCTCCGGCGAGCCGCAGCTTTCGAACAGCGTGATTGCCTTCCGGTAATGGTCGAGGGACTGGCCGTACTGCTCATCCACGTTGAGCGTGTGGGCCATGAGCCGGCAGGCTTCCGCCAGCAGAGCCCGGTCGTTTGTCCGGGACGCCAGTTTGAGAGCGACGATCGATCGTGCGATCGCCTGCTGGGTTTGTTCGCTCCGCGGACCGCCGGAATAGACGTTCCGGCTGCGTATCGATTTCCAGACTTCGGCGATCTCGCCCTGCAGGCGGGCTCCATCGCCGGAATCGACGTAAGTCTTTAAATACGAGTCGGACCTGCTCATCAGGCATCGTATCGGCAGGAACCCTCATAAACATTAGCCCCTAAAGTTTTCGTGAATCTCACCGATAACGTCACAGAGTGAAAAAACTGTCGTTATCGGTGGTGATATGAAAAGGTTCCTCGCTGCATTTCTTCTGATTGTTTCAACTCAGCTCTCGGTATGGGCCGGTCCGCACCGGGTCATTGTCCAGGTCGCTCCCAATGCCCAGGCCCGCGCTATCGCCGGCGCCGTGGGCGGACAGGTGTTGCAAGCCATACCGGGGACGAACTTCTACCTGATGAGCGTCCCTTCGGCCGCGTCACTTGCAGCTGCCTCTCAATTGGGTGTGGTCGCTGTCGAAAACAATGCCCCGATCGCAGTTCAACCATCGGGAGCGATCGCTATCGTTCAGAGCTCCCAGGGAGCGGAATGGTACGCCGCGCAGCCCGCGATGCAACTGGTCCATGCGGCCAGAGCCGCGGCGGTTTCCAGCGGGCGTGGAATCGTTATCGCGGACATCAACGCGCGCATCGATTATGGCCATCCCGCGCTGATCGGCCATCTGACGTCCGGATACGATTTCGTGGCGGACCGGGCAGCGAACGGCGCGTCGTTAAATCAATCGTCGGCGAGTTTTCTGGACCAGTCTTCGGCGGGATTCCTGGATCAATCTTCCGCGGCATTTCTGGATCAGTCGACGGCGGCGTTCCTGGATCAATCGACGGCGAGTTTTCTCGACCAGTCTTCGGCCAGTTTTCTGGATGCTTCCAACCCGGCCCACGGTCACGCGACTTTCTGCGCCGGGATTCTTGCCGCTCTTGCTCCCAATGCCATGATCATGCCGCTCCGGGCGTTCGACGATAACGGCAACGCGGATGCCTTCACGATTGCGCGGGCCATTCTATACGCTGTCTCGAACGGCGCCGATGTCATCAACATGAGCTTCGGCATGGCATCCTCGTCGCAGGCCGTGCAGGCAGCGATCCAGATTGCCACAAATAAAGGAATTGTCGTCGTCGCCTCAGCCGGCAACGACAATAGCAGCACGCCGCAGTTCCCGGCTTCCCTCAATACGGTGCTCGGCGTTGCTGCTACCGATTTGAACGACAAAAAGGCAGCGTTCTCGAATTATGGCAACGACATCTTCGTCGATGCTCCGGGAGTGAACATCATTTCGGCGTACCCCGGCGGATACTACGCGATCGCGTCCGGTACATCTTTCAGCGCACCTTTCGTCTCCGCCGAAGCCGCGCTGCTTCTGTCCGAGAGCCGCAGAAATCCCGATAATCCGATGGCCAACGGCGCCGTCAACATCGACGCCCAAAACCCGGGGTTTAAGAATGAGCTCGGTACGGGACGAATCGACATGCTGCAGGCCGTCGAAAACGTGAGGTAAAGCGGCGCTGCAACATTCCCCGCCTTTGCAAGGCGGGGTGGCTGCGCCACCAGACAATGATCCCGTTCCTTAGCGGCGCAGACGGGGCGGTTGGTAAAATTCCATTAAAATCCCGCGCAGCGGCTCCTCATCAATTCGGCTGGTAAGTCCTCAACTCCATCATGATCTGCGGGGTCCCCAGCCCCTCCTCCAGCCCTTCATATTTCACCCAGAAGTGCGATGGCTCGACACTGAACCAGAAATACTCTTTCGGCAGAAACGACCTCACCAGATTCAGCGCGCCCAGTTGCGGGACCAGCTCGATCTTGAAGCACTCGAACTCTCCGGCCGGCGTCTTGACCATTTCCCTGCCCCGCATCTCGAGCTTGATGTTATAGAGCTTGGGTTCGTTGCTCAGGATATGCACGGTCTGGTTATGCCAATGGTCGAACGGCAGGAATCTCAAGATTCCGGCAATCCCCTCCGGCGCCAGCGTATCCGCAGGCACCGTCATTTGTTTCGATTCCACCACGCGCCCGTCGCGCTCGCGCTCATACTTCACCGAACCCTTCGATGGATCAAACGTCATCCGCTCCTTTCCGATCACTTTCCCGCTGCTGTCCTTGAACGTCTTCTCGGACCGCAGCGGCTTGAGAGGCCCGTCCGCGCTCCACAGGGCATCCGCTGCCCATGAGATCTGCCCGGTAAATCCCGAGTACTGCCCTTTTCCCTCCTCCGTGAAGTGCACAGCCGGACGTCCATTTTCCCGTGCCGGTTCCATCGTCCAACCTCCGGTCCAACGCTGCGCATTTCCTCCTCCGGACGTCACCATGGCGCCGCTCTCGCCGGCAATTGCCTGCGGAGCGGGAATGCCTTCAGGCCCGAGAAGCGCCAAAGCCAGAACAAATGACAGGATGATATTCATGGCTCGTTTTGAAACGCATTCGGAAACGCATTTCCTCCCCCCGATTCAAGCTATCACGTCTCTTGAACGACTTACAGTCGGCGGAATATGGGCAAGAACATGCAAAGCTAACCATACAAGGAGGAGGACATTGCAATCACGGACAGATCAAAGCGAGACCTCGCGGCACGTCATTCTGTCGAACGCCCGGGGCGTGGTAACGGAGTTTGAAAGGCTGCAGGCGGATGACTACATTATCCGTTGCCACAAATCGTCTGCAGAAGCCGGCGCTGTGCTGGAAACCGGCTCTTGGATTGGCTTTCGCTATCACGACGCGCATTGGAGCTTCGTGAAGCAGTGAAGCCTCGGGGGTGGATCTCTCCCAGCCCACCCCACTTTTTTCCCCCTCCGGATTTACAATCTCCCAGTTTGCTATTCGACTGGGAGGACCTTAAATGGATGCAGCTCTACTGCGCGATCTTCTTCACCCCGACGTTTCGATTCTCGAAAAAATCATCCGGCCGATTCTGGTTTATCTGTTCCTGATCATTTCGCTGCGCCTTGCCGGCAAGCGGGAACTGGCGCAGCTCAATCCATTCGACCTGGTCGTCTTGATGACACTCTCCAACACTGTCCAGAACGCCATCATCGGTAACGACAATTCGCTGCTCGGCGGCCTGATCGGCGCCACCACCCTTCTGGCCATGAACTATGTCGTCATCCGGTTTCTCTATTCGCACGAGACCATCGACCGCTTTGTCGAAGGCAATCCCGACGTTCTGATGGAAAATGGCCAGCTCCAGCGGCAACGTTTGAAAAAAGAACTGATCACCGTCACCGAGCTGGAAGAAGCGGCCCATAAGCAGGGTTTCTCCTCCCTCGAAGAGATCGACCGCGTCGTGCTCGAATCCGGCGGCACCCTCACTTTCGTCCCGAAAAAACCGGCCAGAGAAGAAGTGGAATTCAAAGAGGTCCTGCGCCGCCTCGACCTGATTGCACAGGACCTGGCGGAATTGAAAAGGTAGGACGGTGTGCGGATTAGCGTTTCCGCGATATGGCCGAACGGCCGCGGCTCCCGCCACGTTTTGGGGCCGCCCCTGGCTTCCTGGCAAGCCGCGCTTTCAATTCGTCCATCGAGAGCGTCGGGCCCCCTTCGGCGCGAATGCGCTGCACCTCCGCAATGTCATATTGGTCTTCGAGATACTCCATCGTTTCCACATCTTCAACCGGAACGATAGCCGCCACATTCTTGCCGTGCCGTGTGACAAGGATGCGTTCCTTGCCAAAGGCTGCCCGGTTCACAATTTCCGCAATGTGGTCCCGCATGTCTTTCACCGACACCCTATTCATGACTCAAAGCTCCTTCGTCGTGAACTTCATAGATCACGCGGTAATCCCCGATCCGGATCCGATAGACCGGGTCTCCGGAAGTCGCCAGCTGCGTCATGCCCGAAGGCCGGGGATGAGACGGCAATGCCGCGATTTTCTTCAGGATTCGGCTGCAATGATCACCGATGAACCGTCGCGACAACACTCCGACGTCGATACTCAGTTCGTCTATAATTCCCTGGGTGAACTGGGGAGCGGGTTTAAGCTAAGATGGTGAGCGACTCGTAAAGGTCTCGGGCGCGTAGCTCAGTTGGAATGAGCGCTACCTTGACACGGTAGAGGTCATCGGTTCGATCCCGGTCGCGCCCATTTTCATTCCTCAGAATAATCAAGAGTTTACGGTTTGTTCCGCCTGTCCTACATTCCCCATCCCCAGCAATTTGGGAACACTTGGGAACAACAATAGCTTGTCCAGCTTCTCCACGGCGTCTCTCTGTGCGTCAGGAAGAACATGCGTGTAGATCGATAGAGTGATCCGCGGGTCTGCGTGCCCAAGCTGAGCCTGTGTCACGGCAACAGGAACCCCAAGCGGAGAAAGGAGCGTACCGTGGAGGTGGCGAAACATATGCCAACTGATCCTCGGGATCTTGAGAGCATCACACGCTGGATAGATATTCCGCTTGAGCAGATTTTTGTCGCTCAGTGGCTTTCCACGCCGTGTTGAAAACACAAGATCCCTCGGCGATGATCCTGCGGACACTTGATTGCCTCTGCGAAACATAATTGCTTTGCAGACTCTTTCGGAATCCGGAACAACTGTGACGACTTTTCGGGGTCTCGGCGCTCCTTTGCCTGAATTGGAAAAGCGCTTAAGGTTACAGACTCACGCATTGTTGATCTTGTCATCGCAAGAAATCGAAGGGCCAATCGTCCACTTCAGTGCCGATGGTACTGGGTATGAAGTAACGATCGGGTCCACACTCTGATTATCGGAGGCTGCCTTTGCCCTTCCGGTTCCCGCCCAACATCGTCACCCTGCCTTGTTTCGCCTATCCGTTGACCCCGTCTGATAGAATTCGTCTGCCGATCTTCAGCAGATCATGGTAGGAACGAAGCTCGCACATTATGAAATCACCGGTCACCTGGGAACCGGCGGAATGGGTGAGGTGTATCAGGCCACAGACATGAAGCTAGGCCGCAGCGTCGCCATCAAACTCCTGCCTGAAGCATTTATTCATGATGCCGAACGGGCCGCACGGTTTGAACGGGAGGCGCGTGTTCTGGCGTCATTGAATCATCTCAACATCGCAACCATTCACGGTATCGAACAGTCCGGCGGCCGGACGTTTCTTGTGATGGAACTGGTGCCTGGAGAGACCCTGGCCGAGCGCATCAAGCGCGGTCCGATACCTTTGGATGAAGCCCTGAGCATTGCGACGAAGATTGTCGAAGGATTGGAAGCAGCGCATGAAAAAGGGATCATCCACCGCGACCTCAAGCCGGCCAACGTCAAGGTCAGAGACGACGGCGCCGTCAAGGTTCTCGATTTCGGCCTGGCGAAGATGGAGACTGCATCAACTACCGCCGACGACGACTCACCGACGCTGTCGGCGCTCACGCAACCCGGCGTCATCTTCGGCACTGCTGCTTATATGAGCCCGGAACAGGCTTGCGGCAGACCTATCGACTCGCGTGCGGATATATGGGCTTTCGGCGTGATGCTGTACGAGATGGTCACAGCGCGGCGCCCGTTCAAGGGCGAAGACCTCAGTGAAACGCTGGCCAGTGTGGTGAAAGAAGCGCCTGATATGAACGCAGTTCCGCGGAAACTCCGCCGTCTGCTCGTGGCATGCCTGCAAAAGAATCCGAAACGCCGCCTGCGAGCCATCGGCGACTGGCAACTGCTTCTGACTGAATCCGAGCCGCAACGTATTTCCTGGCTGTGGCCGGCGATCGCGTGGGTCATGGCCCTCGCCGTTGCCGTGCTTGCCTGGAAGCATTTCGGTGAAACACCGGCGCAGGTCCAGAGTCTCCGCTACCAACTCACCCGGCCGGGCGATTCCGAGTTTCTCCAATTTCAACTCTCGCCGGACGGCCGTTCTCTTGCGTTCGCGGCTCGATCCGGCGAGTCCTTGCGCCTTTATGTCCGTGCACTGGATTCCCTTGAGGACCGCGAGTTTCCAGGAACGGACGGAATCACATATCCGTTCTGGTCGCCGGACAGCACGCACATCGCCTTCTTCTCACAGGGTAAGTTGAAGCAGGTTGCAGCCGGCGGCGGACCTGCCACCATCATAGCCGACGCACCGGATGGGCGCGGCGGATCGTGGGGCCCGGACGGCACGATCGTGTTCGCGCCCACCCTGGTCGGCACGCTCTTTCGCGTGTCTGTGTCCAGGGATGGATCTGGCGGCGGAGCCGCAACTCCGCTGGATCTGCCACGCACCGGTCCAGGCACTCGGGATTCGCTGCGTTTCCCGGCGTTTCTGGCCGACGCGGACCGTTTTCTCTACACGATTGAATCGGACAGGAATGAGGTCGACGGCATCTACGTCGGGTCGCTGAAGGGAGGTCCACCGGTTCGCATCTTACCGGACTTCTCCGCGACCCGCTTCGTTCGGTCATCCGGCTCGGCTACCAGGGGGTTCATTCTCTTTCGCCGCGGCACCACACTCATGGCACAGCCTTTTAATGCCGCCAATCTGATGATGACAGGAGAGGCCTTTCCTCTGGCCGACCAGGTTCCGGATTCCGGAAATACTTCCAGCACCGCTTTCTCGGTATCCAGCAACGGAACTCTCATTTATATGTCCGACGACAGCGCATCTCAAGACCGTGAACTCGTTTGGCTGGACCGCACAGGGAAACGCGGTAAGTCGATTTTGAGACGGAAAAGCATCACGGACTTCGCGCTATCACCGGACGGAACCCAGCTTTTGTACTCGACGGGCGGGCAGCGTATACGGGGAGATTTGTGGTTGCATGACGTAGCCGGCGGAACGTCGCAACGTTTCACCTTCGGACCATTCAGCGCGTTTGCCCCACTCTGGTCCTCGGATGGTTCGTCGGTGGTGTTCACCGTTTATCCGGAAGATCGACTCTACAAGCAGGCGGCACGCGGTTTCTCGAAAGAAGAATCCTTGCCTGTGATCGGAACGAACTTATACGCCTCCAGCTGGTCGCCGGACGGCAAGTTCATAGCGTTCTCACAGACTGGCGCTGACTCGAAAAACGACATCAGTCTGCTGCCTCTCGACGGAGAACGCATACCGAAGGCCGTCCTGCACACTCCCTTTTGGGAAGGAAATGGACAGATCTCCCCGGATGGGTTCTTTATGGCATACAGTTCGGACTCTTCACTGCAGCAGGAAGTGTACGTTGCATCGATGACGCCCGGCGGTTTCCAACGCCAGGTCTCCATCGGAGGAGGCCGCTATCCCCGGTGGCGCAGTGATGGAAGCGAGCTTTACTTCATCTCCGACTTCAGGCTGATGGCTATTGATGTGAAGCGCGGGCCGGAGCTAACCTTCGGCACACCGCATGAACTATTTCGAGAACCATCTTTTTTTACCGCCGAAGTCAGCGGAATCACGTATCAACCGAGCGCCGATGGCGGCCAGTTTCTGGCGCTGCTTCCCGTCGGCGGCGCCCCCGCCACGCATGTTACCGTCGTCACCAACTGGCAAGCGGCCTACGGCAGGTAGCTCGGCACTACTTAGGAGGTCCATCGGACGGAGCATTCGCGCCGGCTTCTTGCCGCCGCCGACCTTTTAAGGGCTATTCTTACCCGAGCAGCCCGCGGACACTCTTGTGTTAAGAATTGCAGGGACGCACCCCGAATTCGGGCGTGGCTAGACAGTTCCTTCGACTGAATTCGGGGTGCCTCCCCAGAATTCCGTCGGCCGGATGGACGACATGGAAGCCGGACGCGCGTGTGATCCAGCGCACTTGCGCCATGCCGGTTAAGTCCACGTAGTTCTCTTTATCCCTCAGTGTCGCTGCAAACGGAGTCGTCGTCATGCCGGTCCAGATGTTGGTTGGCGGTGTCGAAATCCAGATTCGCTTGTTGGGTTCGGCGGCGGTCGCCGACGAGCCGTACAGTTTCAGCTCCGCTCTTGCCAGCTCAGCGCCAGGTCGGCTGACGTTGGATCCGATGGCTCGCAGGGTCCGCCGGCAATCCTCAATGAGACTCTTTAAAGACCTCACCTACTTCGCACTGACGTAAACGAGGCACCACTATCATGATTGAAATCATGATAGAAGGCATTCGATCGACGTAGCAGCGGTTGCTAAGATGAGCAGCATGCGATTATCCGGACCGATATGTCTCCAAGTGTTTTCGGATATGCCCCAATGAACCTCGCCTGGAAGTCCCGGGGGAAAGCCTCAAGCTGAAGTCCGCCTTTTGACGGCAGGGAAGAACTTCCATGGAATTCCTCTTTATCCCTTTGACGGCAGCGAGGTTCCAGCGATTCCCAGTTGAACAGGCGTAAAGGCTTACGGCTCCAGTTCGGAATTGGCAATTCCCTTGCACTTTATAAAATTCATGCCGAAGCGATTCGCCTCTTTGATATTTGCAGCCGGGGTTCTGGTCGTGCTGGGAGTGCCGGGTTTCGCCCAGACGCAGCAGACCACAGCAGCGGCCGAAAACAATGACCCGCCGAAGCGAATCCTCGGTATCGTCCCCAACTATCGAACAACTCGGAGTCAGGGCGATTACATGCCTCTCTCGTCCGAACAGAAGTTCAAGATCGCGGCAAAGGATTCTTTCGACCCGGGAACCCTCATTCTCAGTGGGCTATTCGCGGGCGAGTCGCAGTTAACGGAATCGAGTCCCTCCTTTGGACAAGGCCCGTCAGGGTACGCGCGCTATTACGCCGCTTCTTATGGAGACTTTGTCATTGGAAATTTCATGACCGGGGCGATATATCCCAGCATTTTTCATCAGGATCCGCGCTATTTCCAGCGTCAAACAGGAAGTACGTTGTCCAGGCTTGGATATGCGGTGCAGCAGATCTTCTGGACGCGCACGGATTCCGGCCGCATGCAATTCAACTTCTCGGAAATCCTTGGGAACTCGACGAGCGTTGCAATCTCCAATGCGTACTATCCGGATAACCGGACGGCTTCCGAGGCGGCTACGCGGCTCAGTATTCAGATCGGCGTGGACATGGCGGGAAACATCCTGAAGGAATTTTCGCCCGAATTGAGCCGCTTGCTTTCGAGGAAGCACTCGGAAAAAGAGGCGGTGAAATAGGGGCAATGTCTATTCTCGTCGGCATTCTAATCGACTTCCTGGTCGTGATTCTGGTGCTTTATCTGGTCAACCTCATCCCGCTCGACGGTCGCGCCCGGCAGATCGTCCGGACGATCGTCATCATCATCGGCATCCTGTCGCTGTTGAGATATATCTGATCGCGGTCTGAGCGCCAAAGACTTGGAATTCAGCGTGTCGAAATCGTTCGCTCACGCGCGGGCAGTGGCCAATTTCTGACGGATCACGCCGGCCTTCGACAGGAGCTTCAGTTCTTGATCCTAATTGCGGTTCGCGCCAACCAGCGTGGTACCGCTCCAGTAATCCGGAAGATCGGCTTTGGTATCCGTCAAAATCTCGAGAATGGCCTGGCGGTCGGTCTTACTGAGATGGGCAAACTTCGGGTTCTGATCTTTTCCCGTGAGAACTTCATAAACGCGTTGATAGACTGTGTTTTCCCGGGAGAGTTTGAAATTCCGCATTGAGCCCCAGAACGGCGCAATGCGGACGTGTTTTTTGGGCGACCGGCGCATCTGCGTTCTTTCGCCGGAATAGCAAAACTTTCGTGCTGTTCGGCGAATGGTGATGATGCCGGGCGATAGAAACGCCCAATATCGACACACGATATCAGACCGCATGGACGAACGCATAGCCGCGTTCTTGAGCACGGTTCACAGCGACAATTCCCGCCGGGACCATGTGGCAGTTCATTAAGAGGTTGCCCACGATCTCGTTGTAGATGTCGTCCGTATTTCCGCTGACCGCTCTCGCGATCGTGCCGGAAAAAGCGCGAGTCGCCATCTGACATACGGCGAAGTGCACTCCGCGTTTGGCCAGGGCGTCCAGCGTTCCGCCGCGGCCACCAGCGGCGTTGTAAGCATTCGCTGTGGGAGGCTGCTTGGTTTTGGGGTCCACGAAACCGGATTGGCTGGAAATCGGAGTGCCGTATTTCGACCAGATCATGTCGTTATACGCAAACGGAGTGGAGTTGTGGCGCACGATAATGACGACGGCGAGATCATTGTCCTGCAGGTTATATCCGGTGCGGTTGGCCTGAAAATAGTTGCTCGCATAAAGCATTGCAGAACTGAGGCCTTCCGCCGTGGTGGTATCGAAGACCAGGCGGTGTTTGCCGGGAACCTCATCGAGCCAGTCGTCCAGCATGTGGCGGGCCGGTTGCCAATGCCCAGTCTCCGTGGACTGAGCTGAAGCAGCTGTACTGCCCGCCGCGGCCGCGCCGAGCACG
>DASXLG010000144.1 GCA_036496425.1 Terriglobia bacterium
CGGACACGTCCCGGAAATTCTGCCTGGGTCCCTTTTACGTTGTCAAAGGCCGGGTATCGGATCAATCCATTCCCTCGAAACGTCCACCCCGCGGGATTTTAGCCATTGCACCCACCCCCGCTTGAAAACGACCCACCATACCTTATATATTAAAGGTCGCTCTGCGGGACTAACTCAGTGGTAGAGTGCGACCTTGCCAAGGTCGAAGTCGCGGGTTCGAATCCCGTGTCCCGCTTTCCTTTCGACAATTTAGAAGCCATCCTTCACGACTTGACCCAGAAATTAACCAGTTAAGCAATCCAATAAAGCAGTGTGGTGAGAAACTGGCAAGAGTTGTTTGCTCAAGGGTTCGGTTGGGTGAGGCGGCAAAGCCGATTTCACGCTCAGGGTTGGACGCGCCCGGCATAAGCCGCGGGCGTGCTAATGTGGTCCAACATGCAGCCGCTGGAGATTCAGCCGAACTTCGATATGACCGTGCGGGTTGGTTGCAGCCTCGTCTACGAAGTCACCGGTACGGCGATGCTTCTCATCAATCTGAAGCTCCGTCCCGACCGCAACCATGCCGTGCTCTTCGAAGCGCTGACGCTCGGCAATGATCTGTGTGCCGAAGAATTCATCGACACCCACGGGAACGTCATTTCTCGTGTGCGGCTGATGCCTGGTACTAATTGCTTCCGGCACGATGCAATCGTCACGGTTTCCTCGCAACCGGACAACTACGGCCTCCCCGCCACCGTTCCGCAGGCACCAGGCGATCTCCCCGCCGCGTTGCTGCGATACACGTTACCCAGCCGGTATTGCGACTCCGACAAGCTGACTGATTTCGCGTGGGGAAAATTTGGCCACATCGAGCATGGAATGCCCCGCGTTCAGGCTATCAGCCGCTGGCTGCACGACAACATCGAGTATCGCTACTTGTCCGGTAGAGCCGATTTGTCGGCCTGGGACGTTTTGCAACGAGGCTATGGCGTTTGCCGCGATTTCGCGCACCTCGCAATCGCGCTCAACCGCACTTTCAATCTTCCGGCGCGCTATGTGACCGGCCACTTGCCTGACATCGGCTTTCCAGATCCGGACAATCACATGGATTTTCATGCTTACGGCGAAGTCTACATCGACGGGACCTGGTTCACGACTGACGCCCGTTTCCATGTGCCGCGCATCGGCCGCATAAAGGTTTCATGTGGACAGGACGCGGTGGATGGAGCGTTCTCGACCATCTATGGGGGCGCGACGCTAACCTATTTTCAGGTCTGGGCTTATCAGGTGGCGCGAGGGGCTGTGGGTGTCGGTGATCCGATTGATCTCACGCAGCGCCTCGACAACCAATGGACCGTAAGCACCGACGCAGAGCGGTGATGCGCCGGAGCCCTGGGTGAAGTCTTATAGGCTTTTGAAGGCGAAAGCCGCCGGGACCGGCCGGCCCATCGTGGCTCAACCGGCCGGCTTTTTCAATGTGCAACTAGTACATTGGTGGTCCGCCATTGCCCGGCATAGCTATAGCTTTTTCTGCGTCCGGGATTTCCGAGATGAGGGCTTCGGTCGTGAGCATCAAGGCCGCAATCGAGGCTGCGTTCTGGAGTGCAGAACGGGTGACCTTGGCTGGATCGAGAATTCCGGCAGAGATCATATCCGTGTACTCTTCGGTTGCGGCATTGAATCCAAAGTTTGCCTGTTTCGAATCGCGCACTTTCTCAACAACGACAGCTCCTTCATGTCCCGCATTGGAGACGATTAGCCGGAGGGGCTCTTCAAGGGCTCGCTTCACAATCGTTACGCCGATTTGTTCGTCATCTTCGAGCTTCAGCTTCTCAAGAGCCGGAATTGCGCGCAGGAATGCGACGCCGCCTCCAGGAACGATACCTTCCTCCACAGCAGCACGAGTCGCATGCATCGCGTCTTCAACACGCGCTTTCTTTTCCTTCATTTCGATCTCGGTTGCCGCGCCGACCTTGATAATGGCCACGCCGCCGACAAGCTTCGCCAACCGTTCCTGGAGTTTTTCGCGGTCATAGTCGGAACTTGTATCCTCCATCTGAGTGCGAATCTGTTTCACACGTCCCTCGATGGCCGCGCGTTTTCCGGCGCCCTCGATCAGGGTGGTGTTGTCCTTGTCGATGACAACTCTTTTCGCCGTACCAAGATCTTCTACTTTGATATTTTCCAGCTTGATTCCAAGGTCTTCGGTGATCGAACGGCCATTGGTAAGGATTGCAATATCATCCAGCATCGCCTTCCGGCGATCGCCGAAGCCAGGCGCTTTTACCGCGGCCGATTGCAGGGTGCCGCGCAGCTTGTTCACGACGAGCGTGGCGAGCGCTTCCCCTTCAATGTCTTCCGCAATGATCAACAGGGCGCGCCCCATCTTCGACACCTGTTCCAGGATCGGCAGGAGGTCTTTCATTGTGCTGACCTTCTTCTCGCAGATGAGAATGAAACAATTTTCCAGCACGCATTCCATGCGGTCCGGGTCGGTAACGAAGTATGGTGACAGATACCCGCGGTCGAACTGCATGCCTTCGACCACTTCGAGGGTGCTGTCGATCGTCTTTGCCTCTTCGACCGTGATCACGCCGTCCTTGCCCACCTTCTTCATGGCGTCAGCGATGATATTGCCGATTGTCGAGTCGTCATTTGCAGAAACCGTAGCAACCTGAGCGATCATGTCCCCGCTCACCGGCTTCGACAGTTTCTTGATCTGTTCGGTCACTATCTCAACGGCCTTTTCGATGCCTCTCTTCACTGCCATCGGGTTTGCTCCCGCTGCCACAGTCTTCACGCCTTCACGGAAGATCGCCTGTGCCAGAACGGTGGCAGTCGTCGTGCCATCGCCGGCGATGTCACTGGTTTTCGAGGCGACTTCTTTCACCATCTGGGCGCCCATATTTTCCAGGGGATCTTTCAGTTCGATTTCTTTTGCGACTGTAACGCCGTCTTTCGTAATCAGCGGCGAACCGAATTTCTTATCGAGAACCACGTTACGGCCCTTTGGCCCAAGCGTAATCTTGACCGCATTCGCGAGCACATTGATGCCGCGCAGAATTGCCTGACGTGAATCTTCGCCGTGAACGATCTGTTTCGCCATTATTAACCTTCTATTTCTTGCCGGCTGCTTTGCCGGCGGTTGTGAAAACACCCATGATTTCGTCTTCGCGCAAGATCAGATAGTCCTGATTCTCAACTTTGATTTCGGTTCCTGAGTACTTTCCAAAAAGTATCCGGTCCCCTTCTTTGACTTCCAAAGCTGCAATCGTACCGTCCTCCAGCCTCTTGCCGGTTCCAACGGCTACCACTTCACCTTCCTGCGACTTCTCCTTTGCGGTATCCGGGATAATGATTCCCCCTTTTATGGTTTCCTGCTCTTCGATCCGCTTAATCAGTACGCGATCGTGTAATGGTCGTACTCTCATGAAATGTGATCTCCTTGCACTCTGGTTATGACATTTGTGACTTAACTACGTTAGGTGAATTTATTGACGCACGCAAGCATTATCTGGTACGATTTATTGACTCATATTAGTTAAGTCGCAAAAAAGCGAAGATCGGGAGACATGGATATAGCTCAATTGATTCAGCAGAAGCTTACCGAGCTGGGATTGGACCAGAAGGATCTGGCTGATGCTGCAGAAATCACCGAGTCCTATGTCTCTCAGTTATTAAGCCGGAAGAAAATGCCGCCCGCTCCGGAGCGAACCGACATCTATGAAAAGCTTGGCGCGATCTTGAAGCTGCCTGCCGGGAAGCTGGCCGGCCTGGCGGATCTCGAGCGCAGGCAGGAACTGAAGAAGAAGATACAGAGTCCGCCGCTTCCGTTGTTTCGAGAGGTTCGCGAACTGCTTCTCAAAAAATGCAGGCCGGGGAAGCGGCCGCAGATACGAGCAATTTTCGAGAAGGAACCGTTTGGCGAGCTTGAGCGTTTGATCACCCAGAAGCTCCTGGATGTGGTCCAGGCGCTGGCCAAAGAGGAACTCGGGAACGAAAAGTGGCTTCGCATCGTAGCCCGGGAAACCGACCGGAGTTATAAACAAAGGCGTGTCGCCGTTCTCGAATTCCTGGATGCCGATATCTTCAACATAACGCCGGAATGTTGCACCGCTTTCCTGGATCCGCTGATCCGATTGTGGGAAATCGATCTCGCTTCATTTAGCCTGGAGATCGCCTTGAATCGCAGTGTGGCGCCCGCGAAGGTTAAGAGATTCGAATTCGTGGAAAAGGTAGATGAAGGTTCTTCGTCTGCAGAGCCGGGCCTGCGGGAGTTTCTCAGGGATCAATCTCTAAGGAGAGACGCAACGCCGGACGAAATCGAGTTTCTTCAGCAGTTGCGCTTCAAAGATGGGTTGCGCCCAACTGCGCTCTATTACTATCGCGAGATGCAAAACCTCCGAGACCCGCTTCATTTCCAGCGAAAGTAGGTGCGATGGACAGATCACTGAATAGCCTATTCGACGCCGAACTCGGCGCTGCGCTACTTGGTTCGAAGTAATATGCGCTTGTACCGGGGGTCTCCGACAATCAACTGGCGCACCTGATCCCGCAACTCCTGCCAGTCATGAATGAAATACCCGGCTTGTTCGTTTCCCATCACTTCCGCACGTTTGTCTTCGAGTAGTCGAATGATGGCCTCAAGCTCTGTTCCATTCTCCGGGGACTGCCTGCCTGCAACAGATTCAAGCGCTTTTCGCACGCGATCGAATTCCGCATCCACCTGTACCCTGATTTGCTCAGCCCAGGCGATTTGATTTACGGTGCCGATCAATCGCAGTTCCGCCATTCGCGCGACAGCTCCACCTTCACCCTCCCACACGGCAATCGCGTCATCCATACTTAACCAATATAGGTGAATAATGATAAAGACTCCACTGCTAACCGTACTGTATACTGAACGAGTATTAGTTAAGCACGATCATGACAGAATTGATGCGAGTTGAAGAAGAGTAGCCTCCAATTACACCGCTTGACTGCGGGTAATTGGCGTAATTCGCGGTCGTCGGACGACGAGGCGCCGCTGCGGTCGGAACTGTTCAGTACCGACCAGATGAAAGAGTACGGCATAACTCTCGCAGGCTCGCACAAGTTAAGTACGAAATCGGCTGCGAATCCGCTTCTCACGCGATTGGCTGAGAATGAGGATGTTCTGACTGGAGTGTACTCTCTACTCACCGAGGCCGTTGCAGCAGACCGCCGAATCGCACCGGCCGGAGAATGGCTGCTCGACAATTTCTATCTCATCGAAGAACAGATCCGCATGGCCAAGCGGCACTTGCCGAAAGGATACAGTCGCGGTCTTCCTCGTTTGGTGAATGGCGTGTCGGCGGGCCTTCCACGCGTCTACGACATCGCGCTCGAGACCATCTCGCACGGCGATGGACGCTTGGACATCAATGGCCTTGAAAGCTTTGTCGCGTCTTACCAGACCGTCACCATCCTGACGTTGGGTGAATTGTGGGCAATACCGACCATGTTACGCCTGGCATTGATCGAGAATCTCCGGCGCATCGGGGCGAGCATGGCTACCGGCAGAATAGACCGCAACGATGCGGACTATTGGGCCGATCGGATCATAGACGTTGCTGAAAGCGATCCGAAGAGTCTGATCATGGCGATCGCCGACATGACGCGGTCGAATCCGAATCTGTCGAGTTCCTTTGTTGCGGAGTTTACCCGACGCCTGCAGGGGCTGGGTTCCGCATTGGCATTGCCGCTGACATGGATTGAGCAAAGGCTGTCGGAGTCGGACCTGACGATCAAGAAATTGGTGCAGTCCGAAAACCAGCAACAGGCGGCCGACCAGGTTTCTATCAGCAATAGCATCGGCAGTCTTCGATTTCTTGGATCGACCAACTGGCGGGACTTCGTTGAGTCGATGAGCGCTGTCGAAAAGGCGTTGCGTCAAGATCCCGGGCGAACGTACGGCAGAATGGATTTTGCCACACGCGATCGCTACCGTCACGTCGTCGAGCGGATCGCGAAACGTTGCCACGTCACGGAACAGGCAGTCGCATGCAGCGCTGTCGATCTCGCCAACGGTTCGGCCGCGCAAGCCGAGTCCGGCGATCGAGCCATACACGTGGGGTTCTATCTCATCGACAAGGGATTGGCTCAGCTTGAACGTACGGTGGGCGTCCGTCGTTCTGCGTCCGGGCTTTTCCGAAGTGCGCTCAGAAAGTTTCCTCTACTGCTCTATGCAGGTGGAATTGCGCTGATCACAACTCTGCTTGCAGGAGGCCTTCTGTGGATTGCGTTCGACGGTGGCTTACGTGGTGGAATGCTTACATTACTGGCCGTCGTATTGGTTCTCTCGGCAAGTCATTTTGCTACTGCAATTGTGAATTGGCTGGCAACCTTGTTGGTAGCAGCCGATTCTCTGCCCAGAATGGACTTTTCTGAAGGGATTCCGGCGGAATCACGCACGCTGGCTGTTATCCCAACGATGCTGACGAGCGTCAGAAACGTCGAGGATCTGGTCGAAGCCCTGGAAGTTCGATTCCTCGCCAATCGCGACGACAACCTGCACTTCGCCCTCTTGACCGATTTTCGCGATGCTGCGCTGGAAACCATTCCTGAAGATGAGTCGCTCCTCTTTTTGGCAAAGACAAGAATCGAAGAACTGAACGAAACGTACTCAAAAGGGAAAGACGAGACTTTCTTCCTGTTTCATCGCCCGCGCCAATGGAATCCGGAAGAATCTATTTGGATGGGTTACGAACGGAAACGCGGAAAGCTTGCCGATCTGAATTTTCTCCTGCGCAGCGGATCAAAAGAGCGTTTCTCGACTGTCGTCGGTGAAACGGGAATCCTTTCGCAAGTGAAATATGTCATCACGCTCGACACGGATACGCAATTACCGCGCGACTCGGCACGGCAGTTAGCAGGAACCATGGCGCATCCGCTGAATCGTGCGCGCTACGATAAGGTCCGGCAACGCGTCTCGGAAGGTTACGGGATCCTTCAGCCTCGCGTGGCGGTTAGTCTTCCGGCGACGAACCGATCGCGTTATGCACGAATGTTTGGAAATGAACCTGGCATCGATCCCTATACGCGGGCCGTCTCGGATGTTTACCAGGATGTGTTCGGTGAGGGTTCCTTCATCGGCAAGGGTATCTACGATGTCGATGCCTTTGAGGCTTCGCTCGCAGATCGCCTGCCGGATAATCTGATTCTCAGCCACGATCTTCTGGAGGGATGTTACGCGCGCGCAGGCCTGGTAAGCGATGTTCTGTTATACGAGGAACACCCATCCGGGTACAGCGCGGACGTCAGCCGCCGCCGCCGCTGGATTCGAGGAGATTGGCAGATTGTCCAATGGCTGCTGCCGCGCGTACCGGGTGCCGGCGCTCGCCTTCAGAAGAATCCGATTTCCCGGCTTTCTCGCTGGAAGATTCTCGACAACTTGCGTCGAAGTCTCGTACCTGCGGCTTTAACCGCTTTTTTCTTGCTCGGATGGACCGTTTTAACGCCCATCTGGCCCTGGACCTTGTCGGTTGCCGCAATCATCCTGGTCCCCACGTTACTTGCGGCCAGCGTGGATATCTTTCGGAAGCCGAACGATGTTGTGCTGGGTCAGCACCTCATGGCGTTAGCGCGTTCGGCAGGCAGCCGCTTTGAACAGGCTGCATTTTCGATTGCCTGTCTTCCGTATGAGGCCTTTTTCAGCCTCGGCGCCATTGCGCAAACGAACATTCGAATGCTCGTCACACACAAACGGCTTTTGGAATGGAATCCTTCCAATAGCCTTGACGGTGATGTTGGCACGGGCATCCTCGCGCTGTACCGATCCATGTGGGTCGGCCCGGCTGTTGCAGCCGCCTTGACAATCTATCTGGCGCTCGTAAGGCCGAGTCTTTTGTTCGGAGCCTTATTCATACTGAGTCTCTGGCTCGTTTCGCCATTCTGGGCCTGGTGGCTTGGCCGGCCATTCACTGTCACCGTTCCGAGGCTTACTGCCGATCAGACTGCTTTCCTTCAAAGGCTTTCCCGAAAAACCTGGGCCTTCTTCGAAACATTTGTCGGCCCGGAAGATCATTGGCTGCCGCCTGATAACTTTCAGGAAAACCCTGCCCCGGTCGTCAGTCACCGGACGTCGCCGACGAACATAGGTTTGGCGCTACTCGCCAATATGTCTGCGTATGACTTCGGCTACATTTCATCCGGACATCTTATTCAACGGACCGCTGATACATTTCGCACTCTGGAGATTTTGGAACGGTATCGCGGCCATTTCTATAACTGGTACGACACTCAGTCTCTGAAGCCCCTGCTGCCTCTTTACGTTTCGACCGTTGACAGCGGCAATCTCGCTGGTCACCTTTTGACCCTGAGAAGCGGCCTTCTCGCACTTCCGGATCAACCCATAATAAGGCCGCAGTGTTTTGATGGAATCCGGCACACGGTTGGCGTTCTGATGGACGTCGTGGGAACAATAGTTATACCCCGCCTGTCTCAACTACGAACGGCCGTCGAGGCTGCGCGGCACAACCCTGCCGACTCGCTCGCCGCCGCCATAACGTGTCTCGAACAGCTCACCGTGATTACTGCGGAAGTGGCGGAAACCTTGAATGCCGCCGCCGGCACCGAGGCACATTGGTGGGCCCACGCGCTCGCCCGTCAATGTCGAGACGCACTCGATGACCTGACCTTTCTCGTTCCATCTCTTGCGGCACTCGACGACCACCGTCCAGATCAGATACCAACGCTCCGCGAATTATCATCGTCGGCCGCTAAAGAGCGGATCGCGGCTATCGAGCGACTGGCAGTGCAGGCAGGCGAATTCGCCAATATGGATTGCGCCTTTCTATACGACAAAAGAAGCCGGCTGTTTGCGATCGGTTATAACGCAAACGAGCGCCGGCAGGATTCGAGTTACTACGACCTGCTCGCTTCGGAAGCCAGACTGGCCACTTTCGTTGCTATTGCTCAGGGGCAGACGCCCCAAGAAAGCTGGTTTGCTCTCGGACGTGTGCTCACGAGTGCCGGCGGAGATCCCGTGCTCGTCTCCTGGAGCGGGTCGATGTTCGAATATTTGATGCCGCTTCTGGTAATGCCGTCCTACGAAAACACTCTTCTGGATCAGACCTGCAGAGTGGCCGTGAAAAGACAGATCGAGTACGGCAAAAAGCGAGGAGTACCGTGGGGTATTTCAGAATGCGGTTATAACACGATCGATGTTCATCTCAATTACCAATACCGCGCTTTCGGTGTGCCCGGGCTTGGGTTCAAACGCGGGCTCTCCGAGGATCTGGTCATCACGCCCTACGCGTCGGCTCTGGCCCTGATGGTGCAGCCCGAACACGCCTGTTCGAATCTGCAGCGCATCGCCGCCGCGGGGGCCGCGGGCAAGTATGGCTTACACGAAGCAATCGATTACACGCCATCGCGCCTGCCAAGAGGACAATCAAGCGCGGTGGTCCGGTCGTTCATGGCACATCATCAGGGCATGAGTTTGCTGTCGCTGGCTTACTTACTGCTGGACCGGCCAATGCAAAAGCGCTTCGAGTCCGAGCCTCTGTTTCAAGCGACTCTTTTATTGCTGCAAGAGCGTATACCGAAGGCTACCCGGTATTACTCACATACCGCCGAGTTGTCCAGCGCACATGCCGGTTCCAGAGATCGGGAGGCGCGGGTGAGGATCTTCAATACCCCGAACACGCCGGTGCCAGAGGTCCAGTTGCTCTCGAATGGCAGCTATCACGTGATGATCACCAACGCCGGCGGCGGTTACAGCCGCTGGAAGGACATGGCCGTCACCCGCTGGCGCGAAGACGGGACGCGGGACAACTGGGGCACGTTCTGCTATATCCGCGATGTAAAAAGCGGGAAAGCCTGGTCCGCTGCTCATCAGCCAACGCTACAACCGTCGGAGGGCTACGAAGCCATCTTCTCGGAATCGCGAGTTGAGTTCCGGCGGCGCGACCACCAGATCGAGACACACACCGAAATCGCCGTCTCGCCGGAAGATGATATCGAGTTGCGCCGGGTCCGCATCACCAATTCCGCGCCGACACGCAGAGTCCTCGACGTGACCAGCTATGCTGAAGTTGTTCTGTCGTCCTCCGCTGCAGACGCACTGCATCCGGCCTTCGGGAATCTGTTTGTGCAGACGGAGATTCTCCGCGATCGGCAAACGATTCTCTGTACGCGCCGTCCGCGCTCTTCTGAAGAGACCACGCCTTGGATGTTCCACCTCATGGTCGCAACTGGCGCGGCGGTTGGAGAAGTGTCATACGAAACGGATCGCGCCCGGTTCGTCGGCCGTGGCGGGACGCTTGCAAGTCCACAATCCCATTCGGCAGCTCTTTCCGGCAGTGATGGTTCTGTCCTCGATCCGATTGTAGCGATCCGATGCCGTATCACTCTCGATCCGGGAGAGACTGTCAGCATTAACATCGTCTCCGGCGTGGGCGAAACGAGGCACTCATGCATCGAGCTGATCGATAAATATCAAGACCTGCGTTTTGCGGATCGCACCTTCGACCTGGCGTGGACGCACAGCCAGGTGCTGTTGCGGCAGATCAACGCCACAGAAGGCGACGCGCAACTTTATGGACGGCTTGCCGGTTCTATCATCTATGCCAATTCATCGCTGCGCGCCGATGAGAGCCTTCTCTTCGCGAACCGCCGCAATCAATCCGGTCTATGGGGCTATTCGATCTCCGGCGATTTGCCGATCGTATTACTGCGAATTGCAGACCCGACTCACATCGATCTTGTACGGCAGCTCGTGCAGGCGCACGCATATTGGCGGCTAAAAGGAGTTGCGGTGGACCTGGTGATCTGGAACGAGGATCAGGCGGGTTATCGGCAGCCACTTCACGACGAGATCATGGCATTGATTTCTGCCGGCGTTGAAGCCGACACAAATGACCGTCGCGGCAGCATCCTGGTAAAGCTCGCCGAACAGATCTCTCCCGAGGATCGAATTCTGCTCCAGGCGGTCGCACGCGCCATTATTACCGATAGTGACGGGCCACTCGTGGAACAGCTTGGCCGTCGCGCAATCCCTATCCTTCCACGAGAAGATGGCGCAAAGCGAGGGGGCAGGGCCAACAGCAAGATAGGTTCTTCCTCAGTGAATTCACCCGCTCCCCGCGATCTGATGTTTTTCAACGGGTTTGGCGGATTCACGCGGGACGGCCGCGAGTACGTCATCACTGCCACACGCGATGAAATGACGCCGGCGCCGTGGGTAAATGTGCTCGCGAACCGTGCTTTCGGAACGGTCATTTCAGAAAGCGGCGCCGCCAACACATGGAGCGAAAATGCCCACGAATTCCGCCTCACTCCATGGTCGAACGATCCGGTGAGCGATTCGAGCGGCGAAGCCTTCTACATTCGCGATGAAGAAAGCGGCTACTTCTGGTCGCCGACGTTGCTCCCCTGCGGCGGCAAGACCCCATATGTCGCCCGCCATGGCTTCGGCTACAGCGTCTTTGAACATACGGAAGAGGGCATTCGCTCGGAACTCTGGGTTTATGTTGCCATTGACGCATCCATCAAATTCGCGGTGATCAGGCTGCGAAACGATTCCGGTCGCCTGCGCCGGCTCTCCGTTACGGGCTATGTCGAATGGGTTCTTGGAGACCTGCGGCCAAAGTCGATGATGTACGTGACGACCCAAATCAATGCCAGCGGTGACACGATCTTTGCGCAGAATCCATACAGCACGGAATTCGCAGATCGAGTTGCGTTCTTTGGCGTGGCTGACGCAACGGATGGAGTGTCTTGTACAGTGTCCGGTGACCGGACTGAATTCTTGGGGCGCAATGGAACGTTGTCGAGCCCGGCGGCCATGTCACGCTCGCAGCTCTCCGGAAGAGTAGGGGCCGGTCTGGACCCTTGTGCGGCCATCCGGGTTCCATTCGATCTCGGCGAAGGTCAGGAGCGGGAAATCGTATTCACGCTGGGGGCTGCGAGTACCGGCGAGGCGCGCAGCCTGGCCGTTCGCTTTCGGGGATCCGCGGCAGCGCGTGGCGCACTCGAAGCGGCTTGGGAACATTGGAATCGGACGCTGGGCGCAGTGCATGTCGAAACGCCCGATCCCTCCATCGATGTTCTGCTGAACGGGTGGCTGTTATACCAAACGCTGGGATGCCGTTTTTGGGCGCGAAGTGGCTTCTATCAGCCGGGCGGCGCGATCGGGTTTCGCGATCAATTGCAGGACGTGATGGCACTCATCTATTCAGAACCGCATCTCGTCCGGGAACATTTGTTGATTTGCGCCGGGCGTCAGTTTATCGAAGGAGACGTTCAACACTGGTGGCATCCTCCCTCTGGCCGCGGCGTACGCACTCATTGCTCCGATGATTACCTCTGGCTGCCGCTGGCTGCCTGCCGGTACATCGCCGCCACCGGAGACATCGGCGTTTTGGACGAACCCATCCATTTCGTCGAAGGCCGCCCGGTAAAAACAGATGAGGACGCTTACTACGACTTGCCCGTCCGATCCGACGCGGCGGCGACCCTATACGATCATTGTGCACGCGCCATTCTGCAGGGACTTCGATTTGGTGAACATGGTCTTCCACTCATGGGCTCCGGCGACTGGAACGACGGTATGAACCTCGTGGGCAAACACGGTAAAGGCGAAAGCGTCTGGCTCGGATTTTTCCTTTATGAAGTGCTCCTGCGATTTATCGACGTTGCGCGTATGCGCGGCGACACCATGTTCTCGGAACGTTGCCGGAACGAGGCGGCCCGCCTGCGAGCGAATATCGAGCGGAACGGTTGGGACGGCGAGTGGTATCGGCGCGCATACTTCGACGATGGCTCGCCCCTCGGCTCGGCGATCAATACCGAATGTCAGATCGATTCAATTGCCCAAAGCTGGTCTGTGCTGTCAGGCGCCGGCGATGTGGAACGTTCGCGGCTTGCCATGGATGCCGTGGATGCGCGCCTGGCTCGCCGGAACAATATGTTGATCCAGCTTCTGGACCCTCCGTTCGACAAGTCCCCTTTAGATCCAGGATATATAAAAGGATATGTTCCGGGGGTTAGAGAGAACGGCGGGCAGTACACTCATGCCGCTATCTGGGCGGCGATGGCGTTCGCGGCTTTGCGCGACAATCGCCGGGCCTGGGAGCTGCTGGCCATGATCAACCCTGTGAACCACGGCGGATCTCCGGAGGGGATCGCGACCTACAAAGTCGAACCCTACGTGATGGCCGCCGATGTTTATGCCATGCCGCCTCATACGGGCCGTGGTGGATGGACCTGGTATACCGGATCGGCCGGTTGGATGTACCGGCTGATTATGGAGTCCCTTCTCGGCCTGCGACTTGACGTGGACAAGCTGTATTTCGCGCCCCGCTTTCCCTCAACCTGGAACGCCTTCAAGGTCCACTACCGCTATCGAAAAACCGTTTATCACATCACGGTCCTGCGAGGACCCGATGGTAGTGGCGAAACCAGCGTGACGGTGGACACTGTTAGCCAACAGGGAACGTACGTCCCTCTTGTTGACGACTACAAGGAACACACAGTAGAAATGAAATGCCCTGCTTGAGATGTGGGGCGCCAATCTGGAATTCTCGCCAGCCACAGGCTATTTTCTCTGTCGAATAGCCGCGCTCAGTTGCTTTTACATACTTCAACCAGGCAGACCGAATACGTCGAATTGCGATTCGGCGGCGGAACTTCGAGGCCCTTACCGGCCATGAGCTTCCGAAGCAGCGCCGCGGTTTCGGGATGGGGAATCGCGGACTGCACACCGACGCGGACAAGCCCTTCGGCGTAGTCGAGTGCGAGCCAACCATGTCCGACGAGCGGGCCCGCTCTCGTGTCGCGGCTGCCTTTGTCGCGGACGTCCAGTTGGGCGCCGTGATCTGCGAGCATCTGAACGATCTCGTTGCGTCCTTTGTGCGCCGCGCCGTGAATGGCCCGGCGCCCGTCCGTATCGACCGCATTGGGATCGAGGCCGAGTTCCAGAAGCATTTTCACCGCTTCGACATTGTCTTTTTCCGACCACTCGTACGTAATGCCTTCAACCCAACCGATACCGGAGGCGACGGCAAGAGCCGTCGTGCCTTTCCTTGTGGCAATCTTCGGATCGGCGCCGTGTTCAAGCAGGAGCTTCATCAAAGTCACGTCGCCGGATTGAGACGCGCGCAAAAAAGCCGTTGCGCCGTCTTCGTTGAGCCACTTGCCTGTGAAGACGGTTCGCTTTTTCGTACTGTCGATCATTCTGGCATTCACGTTGGCTCCCTTATCGAGGAGCTTTTTGATGAATTCGAGCTGATCCATATCGGGAGGACGCGTTGGATAATCTCCGCCGTCGATGCTGCGGTTATCGGTGGCAAGATATAAGGGCGTCCAGCCTCCCTTATTGACGAGATTCACGTCCGCCCCGTTGTCGATGAGAAGCCGCAGATGACGCGGATGACGCAGATGACGCAGATGGGGCGCAAAAAGGGATTCATGATGCGCCCCATCTGCGTCATCCGCGTCATCTGCGGCTAAACACGACCTTTGAGGCTCTTTAATTTTTCCCGGAGTTGTTCGACTTCACGCTCTGAGTTTTCGATATCCTTCGCCGTCACCGTGGAGGCGGTGCCTGGGCCGCCAGTCTCAGCGCCCCTTTTCAACTCTCGCAAGATTCCTTCTTCCTTTGCGAGTTGTATTCTGGCTTTCCGAAGGTCACGGCGTGTTGTCATGTTCAGATGATACCGCGAGCGGTTCCCTGGCGAACGGTAGAATCGCGCGCGAAGTGGTGCGGCGATCATTCCCGAAGGTACGATCGCCGCTCTTGGGGAAGTATATGGCAGGCTTAATGTGGCTGCGAGCGGTTAATAAATGCGGCGTTCATCTGTTATTGGGCCTTCCTTGCCCTTTAGTTCAACCAGCCATCCTTGGCGGTCGCTATCGATAAAGCAATGGTCGTGCCAAATAACGAAGCGCACTAAGCTCCTGATTCCTTGGAGGGATTGAATTCCGTGTGCCGACGGCAGGTCAAAGGTTTGTCGCCTACGTCAGAGCGATGTCATTTCGCCGTTCAGGGACGTGCTGACGTACAATGAAGGCGCATGTGGATTCATAGCAGAATTAAGCAGGAAGAAGAGATTGCTACACGGACGGAAAATCTCAAGCGTAACGCGCCGGTTGTCTACGATGGACTGTGGAAGAAAATCGTTGAAGACATTGCAATAGCCAAAGAACATCCCCATTTTCGAACGATGCAGCCGGGGACTGACGGCACCGAATATCAACGAATTGTATATATGCCGCATTCCGGCGGCGAACGGGTGGAGTGCCGTCTTATTATTTCGGAGGACAACAGCCATATTAAGGTCACCGGGGCGGTTGAAGAATCCTTCGAGATAGGCCTGCGTGCGGATGGAACCGGCTTTCTTTCCCGGAATGGAAATACGGTGTCGTATGAAAGAGCCGCACAAGTGATATTGGAACCGCTGCTGTTTCATGCCACGTAGCTGTTCTGTCTTAGCGCGTAACCTCTCAAATTCCTTCAATTTCAATGCATCGCATCATTAACTAATTTTAGTGAATGCGTTGACCCTACATCGACTCTACGATAAAATTTAAAACTGGAATTGGTTAAGTTCAGAAAACCCGCATCCGGAACCGAGGCCATGGATGTATCTCAATTGATTCAACAGACTATGATCAGGTTGGGATTGGACCAGCGCGCCTTGGCCGATGCCGCAGAGGTCACGGAGTCTTATATCTCCCAGCTTTTGAGCCGCAAGAAGATGCCTCCTGCTCCCGAGCGGACGGACATATACAACAAGCTTGGCCGGGTTTTGAAGCTGCCTCCGGGAAAGCTCGCGGTCCTCGCCGATCTTCAGCGCCGGGAGGAGCTCAAACGGAAGATACAGAGTCCGCCTGTGCCCTTGTTGCGCGAAGTTCGGGACTTGCTTCTGCAAAAATGCAAGCCGGAGAAACGGGCGCAAATACGTGCGATCTTCGAGAAAGAAGCGTTTGGCGAACTTGAACGCCTGATCACCCAGAAACTCCTGGACGTCGTCCAGTCGCTCGCCCGCGAAGAATTGGGACGCGAGGATTGGCTGCGAATCGTCGCCCGGGAGAGCGCTCGAAGTTATAAGCAAATGCGGGTGGCCGTTCTGGAATTCCTGGATTCCGATGTGTTCAATATCACGTCTGAAAGCGGCGCCGCTTTCCTGGACCCGCTGATTGTCTCGTGGGACATCGACCTCAGAACGTTCAGCCTGGAGATCGCCCTGAATTCGAAGGTCGCTTCAGCGAACGTGAAGAAGTTTGAGTTTCTCGAAAAGCAAGCCGAAGGCTTCCTGGCAGAAGAGCCGGGCTTGCGCGACTTTCTTAAGGATCGCTCTCTCAGCGCAGATGCAACGCCGGAAGAAATCGATTTTCTGCAAGCTTTACGTTTTGCCGGAAACCGGCGGCCGACGGCGATTTATTACTATCGCGAACTGCAGAACCTGCGAGACCCGCTTCATTTTTATCGAAAGCAGACGTATGACTGACCATTTCAATGCCCAATTCAGCGATGCTTTGCTTGGATTCAACGGAGAGGCCGTTCCCTATTGTCAGGGCATCTCGGATATGATCGCGCAGCAATATGCGCGGGACTACGCAAGAATGCTGGCGAATCGGGCAAGAGGGCTGGAGTTTGTGCTTCCTCGAATCCCGCATGGATTGTTCGAGCCCTCCCGCAATCTCATCAGAGCCACACTGGACAGAATGTCTGCAAAATACTTTCCTGCGAACGTAAAGCCTGGTTAGCGCCGAAAGGGTTGGAGTTCGGTGATGATTTACTTAACTGTTCCGGGTAAATATATCCGCCCATCATGTCAGGCATATCCGGTATAATGGACTGAAAGTGGTTAAGGTCTGAACGCTATTGTGTGCCAGAGCGCGCCTTGAAAGAAACAGGAGTAACATATGAAAATCGACAAGGAAGAAAGTAGAATCCGGGACATTCGAGTGTGGTGTGAGCACTGTTCTATTCGGATCGCGCCGCATGAGGAAAAAACCGAAGTGCACGGTAAGACGTACCATCCACGGTGTTACTCAAAGCACTCTGCCGCCAGATCAGCCAAGGTTCTGGAAGCCGGCAACGTCACATAAAATGGAACGTGGCGCGCCATGCCCGGCGCGCCACGAAGCTTCCTTCAATCGGTAACTAAAAGTCCGTCTGCTCTTCCGATCCGGCCAATGCCATATTTGAAGAAACCTCGTCCGCTTCGGTTTCTTCCTGGCATCGAATGCACAATGTAGCCCACGGTATGGCCTGCAGCCGTTTCTCGCTGATGTCGGTACCGCAACGGACACACTCCCCATATTGGCCCCGGTCCAGCGCTTTAATGGCTTCCTCGATAAACCTCAGGCGGGCGAAATCGCTTTCGTGCAGGTTGTAAAAGAGTTCTTTGTTGTGGCTGATTGCGGCCAGATCGCCTTCGTCTTCGGTATTCTCGGCCTTGATTTCTTCCGCTGCGGCCCGGTTACGGTTGATCGAGTTGATCAATTTTTCGTAATCCGCCGTCAATCTTTGACGGGTTTCCTTCATCTTCTTCGCATCCATACTTATCTCCCACGGATCTTTAAATCGGATACTTGCCAAAATGCAGTCGGCGAGTATGGGCGTTGAGAGGGCATAAAGCAATGCAAAATTGCACAAAGGTTCCGCTATTTGCTCGTTTTCAGCTGCGCTTCCTCGTCACCTGTCAGGATCTCGGCTCCATAGAGAGAACCGAGCTGTTGGAGACTGGCTTTTTTGGGGGTCATCCGCATGGCGAAATCACGAATCCCACACAGTATAGGATTCTCGAGCTGGGCGGCTTTCCCTAAGCGCCGGGACCAGAGTTGTATTCTTCGAGAGCGGCTCAACCGCCGGCGTTCGTATTGAAGCAACGCCTTCTCAATCGGATCGACGGACTTCAAGCACACCGCAAGGACAACACTGTCTTCGATCGCCTGGCACGCTCCCTGTCCGAGATTCGGAGTCATCGCATGCGCGGCGTCACCCAGGAGCGCGACGCGGCCCCTCACTAGTTGCGGCAGCGGGTCGATGTCATAAATGTCGTTTCGCAGGATACAGTCATCGCTCGACGCCGCGATCAACGCCTCGACAGGCCAATGCCACCCCCGGAACAACCCGGCCAGTACGGATTTCGTCCCGCTGGATGGGTCCCGCTGCCCCTCAGGTGCATTCTTTACCGCAAACCAGTAAACACGGCCTTTGGCCATGGGGATAATTCCGAAACGGCGTCCACGTCCCCATGTCTCACCCATCGTTGTCCCGGCATCGGATGACTTCACGACCGTGCGCCACGCCGTATACCCGGCGTAACGAACCGCAGGGCTGTCGAACAGCTGGGCACGGACAGTGCTTCGGAGACCATCCGCGGCGACCAAGCCGTCCGCACGAACGGTTTCGCCGGTATCGAACCGCGCCGTCACTCCGCTGAGGTCCTGGCGGACTTCGACACACCGCATTCCCAGGTGAATACAGCCCGGCTCAACATGGCGCATTAGGAGCGCCAGCAACTCCGCGCGATGAACGACTGCCACCGTCCCCAGATTCTGCGCGAGTTCGCCGGCCGCCATCGAAGCGAGCACGGTGCCATCCGGCCGGCGCAGTCCTCCTTGCAACGGCACGATGCCCTCAGACTGAAGTTCGCCGGCCAGCCCAAGCACACTGAGCGCGCGAAGCGCATTCACCGCCAGCGCAATACCGGCGCCGACCTCCCCGAGCTCCGGCGCCCGCTCGTAGACATCGACGTCGATCCCCACTCGCCGCAACGCGATCGCAGTCGTCAATCCACCGATTCCGCCACCCACTACAATGATGCGCATCACCGCATGATTTCACGTTCGACTCGGGAGTGCCAAGATGCTGAAGGAGTTCAAGCGGGTGGCTGAGTGGCGATCGATGAAGCAACCATCCCCTTGGCCTTTCGCGTCAGCGCCAACTTGTTTGCGGCGTTGAAAGCCGCGACTTTGTAACACTCGGCCAAGGTTGGATAATTAAAGATCGTGTTGAGAAAATAGTTCAGTCCGCCGCCAAGAGCGAGGACCGCCTGCCCGATATGGATGAGTTCCGTCGCTCCGCTTCCAATGCAATGGCAGCCCAGCAGCCGGCCATCATCACGGTGAAAGAGCATTTTGAACATGCCGGAATCGTCGCCCAGAATCACCCCGCGGGAGATTTCTTTATAGCGGGCAATGCCGGTTTCATACGGAACCTTCTGGCGCGTCAATTCCTCCTCTGTCGCACCGACCATCGAGACCTCAGGAATGGCGTAAATCCCTACCGGGAAATGGCTGGCCATCGGTTCGGCCGGCAGGCCAAACATGGCACATGCCGCAAGACGTCCCTGTTCGCTGGAGGTGGCGGCCAGCGCGGGAAAGCCGATCACGTCGCCAACGGCCCAAATGTGTTCAACGGCCGTGCGATAATTGCTGTCGACTTGCAGCCGTCCCCGGGCATCCGGTGCGATGCCGATGACATCGAGCCGCAGCTTATCGGTCGCACCCACCCGTCCTGCCGAAAATAAAATCACGTCAGCGACCAGGTATTTGCCGGACGAGAGTTGGATGAGTCCCTGACGTTGTGGGGCTTCGACAATATCGATGTGCTCCACGGCATCCCCACAGCGCAACATCACGTCGTTCCGGCGCAGTTGATGAACCAGCTCATCGCCGATTTCCTGATCGAGAAACTCCAGAGGACGGGGACGCTGGTCGATAACCGTCACGGGCACACCCAGCGCCGCGAACATCGAAGCGTATTCGATACCGATCACCCCGGCTCCCACAACCGCAAGCGTGCGAGGAAGCTGTTGCAGCGTCGGAATGTCATCGGAGGTGATGACCGTTTGCCCGTCAGGCTCCACACCGTGGGGCTTGCTCGGCCGCGTACCGACAGCGATCAGAATCTGATCGCCGGTGATAAGCGTGTGGCCGTTTCCCGTATCTATCTGTACGGTATGCCTGTCGGTAAATGAGGCCTGGCCGTGAACCAGATCGATGTTGTTTCGCTTGAGCGCATCGCCGATGTTCTGCATCTCCCGCTGCATGACGCGTCCGAGTTGCCGGACCAATTGGCTCATCGAGGGACGAACCGGCGCCGCATAGATATTTCCAGCGGGACCGTCGAGATCGGGCGGGGGCTGGAAACGCTGTACGGCCTCGCGAAACGTCTTGGAGGGAATCGTCCCGGTTTCGATACAAGCGCCGCCGATGCACGGTTGCTTTTCGATGACCACAACTTTCTTTCCCAGTTTCGACGCCTGAATCGCGGCCCGCTGTCCCGCCGGGCCGCTGCCAATGCAAATGAGATCGTATTCGTAACGTTGAGTCATAAATTTATGCTGCGCGCTATCGCGCTTGCGCTTCGCGTATTTATGCTGCGTGCTCTTGCGCTTGCGCTCCGCGTTCTCTTCGGTTGATGCGTCTGCGCCGCCACGTGCCGGCGGCGTCAGGAGTTTAATTCGGACGTGTGAACGTTTGGTTACCGAGCCGTAACAGGAATACCAGACGGCGGGCCTTCGCGCTGCAAAATTCGTTCAACCCGTTTTCAATGCCTGCAGTTGCCTGGATCAGCGTAATTTGCGTTCGAGCAACCGTTCGTAGTCAGCCCAATTGAATTGCTGAATCACGATGGCCGCTCCGTCGGGCAGGTGACGGATCGCGACGAGGTAATCTGCGATGTGGGCGCTCATGGCTGAATTATAGGAGCCAGGTCCCCAGCCCACGTGTTTAAATTCTGCATCGTCCCGGCGTTCGAGCACTTCCGGGCATGTTCGGCGCCGCCGATTGTTCAAATTCCGACAATTCTCGGCGGAAGTCCGTTGAGCGTTCCCGAAAACCCAATCTGGAATTCGGACGGTAGGATGATTTGAACAAAATAAATCAAGAGTTTAGCTCGTGACGCGCGTCACGTCGTAATTCACGATCGAAGCTTGGCGCGTGACGCGCGTCACGCCGCAATTCACGATCGAAGCTTGCCTCATGACACGCGTCTCACCTCAGTTTACGATTGAGGCTTGTCTCGTCACGCGCGTCTTATCCGAGTTCAGAATCAAAGCTTGCCTTCGTGTTGGAGACGATGGTCATCGAGGAAGCATTCAATCTTTTCCCGCTCGTTCGCGGTCCAGGCTTTTTCCAGTTCACGAATGTTCCGTTCAGGCAGCCTATTCATGCGGCTATGAATCAACCTGATCTTGGCTCTTTCGCGGCCGACTGGTGACAATCGGCCTTAATCGCTCGACCTGAGGTACAAGAAGGGGTTCTTGTGTTTATTGTGCTCTTTCCCTTTTGGTCTTAGCGGCTGTTACGCTTGCGGAAGGCAACTCCAAAACTGAGCAGCCCCGCACCCAACAACATAAAACTGGACGGTTCCGGCGTCGTTATCGTTATCGGAACCTGGTTCACCGTCGCGTTTGACATCAGTGTGATTGTGCCATCGCCGCTCCAGATCGCACCGTTGACGCTGTGGAAGGTCGCCGAATCGTATGGAATCAGCGTGGTTGCATTGATCATGTCACCAATGTGGGCAACTAAGCCCAAATTGGTGCCGGAGTTGTCGTAGAGGTTAACGAAAGTGTGCCCAGCCTGGGCTATTGTGCCGATCGAGGCGGAGCCCGTCAGACTCAGGTCATCGGCGATGTTCAACACAAAAACGTCGCCGGCGCCTAGGAGCCTGTCGGGAATAAGACTTCCTGAACGAACTTTCAATAACTTACAGACGCAACCTAACTCGTAAGCTATTGATTCTTCGTTCGACAAAGCTTATTACCGACAGGCTCCTAGTGCATGCTTTTATGTCAAGTCTTTCGATTCTATCGAGTGATGTTCGGAACAAATTATGGTGTCGCACGAGCCCGCACCAGGGGTTGACGCCGCCTTAATTAAGAAACCCCCGCAGCCGAACGAAGCTTTGACGGTCTCGCGAGATCAACTGGGAATCTCATCATTCGCAAATGTCGAAGGCCGGCGTCGTTTACCTTGTTGACTGGAACTGCTGGTCCGGGCGATTCCGGGCGAGCTGAATTGCCAGAACCGTTGCTGTGGTCAACGTGGTTGGCAACCGCAACGTTAGGGAGAATGAGAAGACCGTCGGCATGTCTTTGCGGATCCATTGCTGTCGAAAGCAGTCCGGGACTCGGGACCACTTTTCACCCTCCCAAATGATACTGAAGATTCCGGATCGCTTGGCTGTCTGTGGGCACATCAGCACAGTGAGGCGTCCGATGCCGCAGAAGCTGCAAACAGCGCGAAGAGCGCCTTCGTCGCCAGCATGAGCCATGAGTTACGCCCCGAATGCCGTCATCGGCTACAGCGAACTCACGAAGAAGAGGCAGAAGAGCAGCAGTTCCGGGAATTTGTGCTGGACTTGGCCCCTCGCGCTCATCAACGACACCCTCGATTTATCTAAGATCGAAGCCAGAATCTCAACGAAAAGGCCTGCGGGCATGATTTTCAGGACGAATTACCAGACACTAGAAGCGGAAAGCGCCCAAAGAAAGCCGTGCTGGCGAAAGATTTCAAAGGGAGATCTGCCGAGGAGCCTGCTCTGAGAGTGCCTTGCAGTCTTTGGAGTCCATCCTGGTGCAAGTCGGACAGGGTGACCAATCAACTTGAGACCCGGTACGAATCTCACCGGCAGAAGTTATTATTACTCTGGGAGCCGGGCCACTTCCGCCCACAGGGCATTGACGTCAATCTGAAGACCTGGACATCCGGGGACGGAATCGATCAGACCGGACGTGATCCCCACCACCTTCTGGTACAAGCCTTCGGCCGTTCGATCGAAGATTTCGAAAGTTCCAAGCGCAGGGTCGATGAGCCAGTAGTACTGGACACCGAACGCAGCGTATTCCGCCATCTTTTCCACGCGGTCGCGCCGTTCATCACGCGGCGACGGGGTGACGACTTCGACCAGAATGTCCGGCGGGCGAGTAATTGGACCGCGCCGCGGGGGCGCTGGACTGCCGGGGAGAAAGACCGTGAGGTCCGGCTTGCGTCCGCTATCTCGAGCTGTCATCACTTTCAGCTCTGAACCGAGCACAAATCCTTTTCCCGCCAACCAGTGGCTCAGGGTATAAACGAGCCACGAGATGACGAGTTCGTGAACCGCATCCGGCACTTCTTCCTCCGTTAAGCGGCCTGCGACAAGTTCTCCTTCTTCGTCTTCGGGCATTTCGAGCCATTCCTGCATGGAAAGCGGACGGCCCACTGTTACCAGTGAGGAGTCCAGAATCGGCGGCCACGCGTTGGTCATAACGAAAGTCTATCACGCGGTTTCGTGGGATCGAATGGGAGCCGGTCGGAGGCAACTCTCGAAGAGGCGGCGCTCCGCTCGTTAATTGGATCTCCTGCTGACTGCCTGTTCGGCTTCGGACTTAACTCTTTTGAGATTGTCGGGTCGAACCTGAATGCCGCCGGACGAACAAGCCCACTGTCAGGCCGGCGGCCAGCAGTGTCATCGTTGAGGGCTCAGGAACGCCGGTGCCTGCGAAGGGTTGGTTACTCGCGATTTCCGAACCCGAAACGAATTGGATGCGTCCGCCCGTATTGATCAGTTCACCGCTGAGGTCGAGATTCGAAAACTGGAAGTTACCGCCGTTCGTCGCCAGAAAGGTCCCATACAGAAGATCGCCGCCCGAGGTCTGAAAGACGTTGCCTGAATTGCCGGTAAAGTTCCACAGTATCTGCGAAGCGGTCACCCCATCGAGGGTAAGGGCTTCGTTTGTCTGGAACGAACCGCTGACGTTGAATACAAAAATACTTGAAGCCGTGCCGGAAATGGTCAGATTCGGATTGTGCAGCGAGCCGACATCGATAACGTTCAAGCCTCCAGTGCCGTTGATCGTCTGTGTACCATTGATGTTTGCATACGCCTGAGTCGCAGTAAGACCGGCTGCCGTAGCGGAAAGGGTATTGGCATCCATAAATGCCTGCTGTCCAAAACTTGCAGCGATGAGTTGTGTCATCGGTGCGGTCGCTATATGCCACAAGTCGTCGCCCTTTACCGTGCCGCTCAGGTAGACGGTTCCGGTGACTCGGCCGCCTCCTCCGCCGGACGACATTGTGTTTGTGCCATCGCCGAGAAGGATGCTTCCGGTGATCGGTCCGCTGTTCACCATGATTGAAGCGTTGGGGCCGGCCGAGACGATGCTGTAATTTCCCAACAGGTTTCCCAGGGTCAGTGCGTCGCCATAGGCAGGCATGCCCGGAAGAGATGAGGCGGCAATCGCCAACAGCGAGAACAGGAGTACGCGGCTCGATCTAAGCGCAGCGACGGGGGTGTGTATCCACTTAAGCACATGCCTTCCAATTCTGCCGAAAGTTCGGCGAAGCCCTGACCTGGTCACCATATGGCATGTAGAGTGCCACCTCGATCTTCAACGTAACGTGATGAATCTATTGAAAGAATCGACCCTA
>DASXLG010000145.1 GCA_036496425.1 Terriglobia bacterium
ACAAGTCGAGGCCGTCCTCAAGAAACTTCGCGGCGAAGCGGACGCGGATGCCCTTCTGTCCGAACTGGGGAGCGTACTGATCGAGCCGGTTTCGAATTTGCTCGATCCCAACCGTACGCTCGTGATCATCCCGGATCGCGCCCTGCACGGCCTGCCCTTCAGCGCGCTCCGCCGGCCCGGCGACGGCAGGTACCTCATTCAGGAATTTCCGGTCGTTGTCAGCCCGAGCCTGACGCATTTTCTCGCCGCCAATGAACGGATCCCAGACACCCCTCGAAATGCGATCGTGGAATTCGGTTCTCAGAATGGCGGCGCTTCGGAGTTGAAAGAGCTGAACGCGCTCGCGATGCTTTACAAGAGCTCGACATTGTATTCCGGCCAGCAGGTCAATAAAGCGACGTTTCTGGGCGCGATGAACAAAGCCGAGATCTTCCACTATGCGGGCCATTCGGCTACGGACGCCATCGATCCCCTGCGCTCCTCCATTCTCCTGGACGGCAATCGGTCAGGACCAAACAGCGTGACGGCTGTCGATATTTCCCGACAGCGGCTGCCCGGCAATGCGGTCGTCATCCTGTCGTCCTGTGATTCATCCGTAGGCAACTCGAGGGACGGCATCGGCGTACGCGGCCTGACTTCGGCTTTTCTGATCGGCGGCGCCGGATCGGTCGTCGGTTCGTTGTGGCCTGTCGAAGGATCGAGTACCGCCGATCTCATGATCCAATTCCATCGCGCGTTCGCACTTGACCACATGCCGGTCGCCCAGGCGTTGCGCACGGCGCAACTGAGTTTCCTGCAATCCACGCCGGAACGCGCCCATCCGTATTACTGGTCCGGTTTCGTCGTGACGGGTAACTTCAGCGCCCTGCGCTAACAGCCCTTATGCTAGGATGCGCAAGCGAATGAAGGCAGACGGCATCTGGGGCAACATTTTCAACTGGGGGACACGCAAGGAGTCGCTCGCGGAAACCCTTCAAAACGTCCCGCTGTTTCACGATCTGACACCAAAAGAACTGAGGATTCTCGATCGAGTCGTGCATGTTCGAATGTATGAGGCCGGTGAGCCCGTTTTTGTGGAAACCGAGCCCGGCGCCGGGATGTATGTGATCCGTTCGGGCCGGATCGATATCGTGCTCCAGCATCGAAGTGAAAACCGGCTCATTCTGGCGGAACTCGGGACCGGCGATTTTTTCGGGGAAATGGCGCTGCTCGGGGATACGTCGAGGTCCGCGACTGCCGTTGCGCGTGAGCGCTCGGAATTGATCGGATTCTTTCATCCGGATCTCATCGAAATCATCAATCTGCATCCTGGCATGGGCGCCAAGATCAGCTTAGGGCTGGCACAAACCCTCGCCGAGCGTTTGCGCTACACCAATGCCCAGCTGCGCGATATCTGGCAAATCCGGGGACCCAATGAAGAATCTGTTCGGTGAAGGGCCTGTCCGTCTGCTCGCTTTCGCAGGACTGATCGTCGCCCTCGTCCTGGCTTTCTTCGCTGTCAAGGTCCTGCTGGTGCCGTTCGTGGCTGCTTTGTTTGCCGCCTACCTGTTCGATCCGATCATTGTGATTCTGCAGCGCCGCGGAATGGATCGGGGAAAAGCCTTTCTCCTGCTGCTCGGCATTACATTCGCGGGTGTCATTACGCTGCTTGCGCTGATGCCGCAATGGCTGCGGCTGGAAGCCGTCAACAGCTCCAGCACGACCTTTGCGAACCGGCTCTCCCAGCAACTCGGTGAAGTGGAGAACAAAGTCGACAGCAAGCTGCCGATGTTGCAATCGGTTCACATCGGCGACCAGGTCACCGCAAAAGCGACAGCGGTGGGAAGCCGCTTGTTCGAACAGTTGCCCGGGCTCGTCACAAGTTTTCTCCTCAACCTCATCCTGGTGCCGTTTATCGCGTATTTCATGGTCCGGGATGGAAAGACCCTCAAGCGGCATGTCGTCGAGCTGGTGCCCAACCGCTATTTTGAAATGTCGCTGATCATGTTCAACCGCATCGATGAACAGATCGGCGGCTACCTGCGCGGACGCCTGATCGAATGCATTCTCGTCGGAGTAACGCAGGCCCTCTGCATGGGTATTGCGAGTGTCTTTGTGGACCAGCGCTACATCCTGCTGATTTCCGCCGTGTGCGGAATCACGAACATGATTCCTTACCTCGGTCCGGTCATGGGAACCGTTTTCGGCGCGTTTCTTTACCTGGGAACCGGCTTGCCCCTGAACAGCATTTACGGGCTGGTTGCGGCCGCGGCCGGCGCGCACGTCATGGACAACATCTTCATCGCGCCGGCTGTGCTCTCGCACAATGTCGACCTGCATCCGTTGACGGTCGCACTGGTCCTGGTGATCGGCGGCGAATTGCTCGGAACCCTGGGTCTGCTCATTGCGATTCCGGTCGCATCGACCATCAAGGTGATTGGCCAGGAGTTTTATGCGAATTACCAGTTGCAGGTTCGGACGTAAGGGAAAAAACTTATTGGCAGTTGCAACATTGGAGGTTTCTGAATTTCTTTATATGAAGAAATGCAGAAACGTCGGATGATACAACTTCCAATAAGTCTTTACCTTTCCCACAACTGCGTACTCATGTACCGTTCACCGATATCATTCAGCAGCGTAACAATGACGCCTTTCCGAATCCGCCGGGCGGTCTCATAGACGCCGTGGAGATATGCCCCTGACGACTGGCCTGCAAAAAACCCGTGGCGTGCAAGCAATGCGCACATCTTTGCGGCATCGGTGCTGGACACCTTGACCTTTTCGTCGATGACGGACTTGTCGAGAATCTTCGGAATGATGTCGCCGGGATTTTCCAGCGGTTTCAGGCCTTCGATACCGGGGAAATCTTCAGGGACGATCTGGACAATTTCAACGCCGGGCAAATCTTTCTTCAGGCGCCGGCCGACTCCGGTAATGGTTCCGCCTGTGCCGATGCCGGCGACGAAGTGCGTCAGCTGTCCGCCGGTTTGCGCGAGGATTTCCGGCGCGGTTGTCTCGAAGTGCGACATCCAGTTGTTGTCGTTGGCGTATTGATCGCAGTGAAAGTATTTGCCGGGTTCGTGTTCGGCAATGCGATGTCCTTCACGGAGCGCTTCATCATAGCCTTCCAGCGGATCGGTCTGAATCAGCTTCGCGCCGTGCGCCTGAATTCTCAGTTTTCGTTCCTTACTTGCGTTTCCAGGCACCACGATCGTGATAGGAAGATTCATCATGGCGCCGAGCATGGCGTACGCTATTCCCGCGTTGCCGGAGCTGGAATCCAGCACCACCTGTCCTTTGCCGACCTTTCCTTCGATTAACGCTTCGAGCAGCATCCGGCGGACGGGCCGGTCCTTGAGACTTCCTCCCGGATTTGCGTACTCCGCTTTCGCATAGATGCGGACCTCGGGCAGTTCTTCTTTGAAACACAGGATCTCGACCATCCTGGTGTTTCCGATCAAGTTGAGCGCCGGATAACGCTCGTGAAACCCGGCATAACGTTGTTCGATCGGTATCATTGCAAATGGATTCATAAGGATCAGTTGTACCACAACCGTTATATGCTGATTTGCGGTCATTGGGGATCATGCGCATTCTTGCGGTTCTGGGCAGCATCAGCATCATCGTTATCATTCTGTGGGACGCTTTCGAGGTCATCATCCTGCCCCGGCGCGTCACTCGAAAGTTCCGCTTGGCCCGATTCTTTTATCGCGGCACGTGGGTGCCGTGGAAATGGTGGGCGGAGCGGATGACGAAGCGGCCGCGGCGGGAGGTTTTCCTCAGTTTCTATGGTCCGGTTTCCCTGGTCTTTCTTCTGATCGTGTGGGCGTCAGGCCTCATCCTGGGCTTTGCTCTTCTGCATCGATCCCTCGATACGCCGATGAAAATCGAAGATGGCAGCCGCGGCTTTCTCACGGATCTCTATTTCAGTGGATCGACATTTTTTACTCTCGGCGTTGGGGATGTGCTGGTTAAGGGTTGGACGGGCCGTGCGCTGACCATCCTGCAGGCCGGCCTTGGACTCGGATTTCTGGCGATCGTGATCGGTTACCTGCCTGTCCTGTATCAGGCGTTCTCGCGACGGGAATTGAACATCTCGCTGCTGGATGCGCGCGCCGGATCGCCATCCACGGCCGCCGAATTGCTGCTCCGTCACTTCGACGGCAATGCGTTCGTGGAACTGTCCGCCTTCCTTCGCGATTGGGAGCGATGGGCGGCGGAACTGCTCGAAAGCCACCTGTCCTATCCCGTGCTGGCCTATTACCGGTCGCAACACAGCAATCAGTCATGGCTGGCGGCTCTGACCACCGTCCTGGATGTCAGCGCTCTCGTGATGGTCGGCATCGACGGCGTGCCCGCGCACCAGGCGAAGCTGACGTTCGCGATGGCCCGGCACGCCGTCGTGGATATTGCTCACGTATTCAACACCAGCCCGCATGACCCGCCGCTGGACCGGCTTCCGCCGCATGAGCTCGCGCGGCTGCGGGCAAACTTGAGCTCTCATGGAATCTCGGCGCAGGACGGAAGCAACGACGACGAAAAGCTTCTCGCCCTCCGCCGTATGTACGAACCTTATGTTCATGCGCTCTCGATTTATCTGCTGATGCCTCTTCCGGGCTGGCAGCTGGCGGCCCAATCGGCGGACAACTGGCAGACGAGCGCCTGGGGACGCGTCACTCATGCCTGAAGAACTTAAAGATCGATTTGCATTCGTCATCTTCGGAGGCTCCGGGGACCTCAGTCAGAAGAAGCTGATTCCCGCATTGTGCCGCCTCGCGTCGATGGGATACATGCCGGATCAATATGCAGTACTGGGAACATCCCGCTCCGCAATGACGGACGATGCGTACCGTGACCTGGTCCGCCGCTGGGTTCAGGACCAGGAGGTGGAAAGGCTCCTTCCGTTCGTCTATTACCAGGCAGGCGATACAACCAAACCTGAGAGTTTTGCAGCCGTCAAGGCCAGGCTCGAACAACTCGACAGCCAGCTCGCGCTCGGCGGCAACAGGCTCTTCTATCTGGCGGTCGCGCCCGACCTCGTTCCATCGATCGTCGAACGCCTGCACGAATCCCGGCTGCTGCACGCCGGCCAGAAGTCATGGGTTCGCGTTGTTTTCGAAAAACCGTTCGGCCATGACCTTAAAAGCGCGCAAGATCTGAACGCGGAAATCAAAAAGATGTTGCGCGAAGATCAGATCTTCCGGATCGATCACTATCTGGGCAAGGAAACCGTTCAGAACATTCTGACGTTCCGCTTCGGCAATTCCATTTTCGAGCCGGTTTTCAATCGCACCCACGTCAACAACATTCGGATTACGGTTGCAGAGTCCATCGGCATGGAAGGAAAGCGCGGCGCATATTACGACACCGCCGGCGCGCTGCGGGACATCGTGCAGAATCATGCGCTCCAGCTGTTATGCCTCACGACCATGGAACCGCCGGCAACATTCGATGCGGAAGCCATCCGTGATGAAAAGGTGAAGGTGCTTCGTACACTGCCGGTGATGAGCGCAAACGCCGTTGCGTCGCACACCGTCCGCGGCCAATATAACGGTTATCGCAACGAAGAAGGCGTGAATCCGGAATCGACCACGGAAACCTACGCCGCAATACAGACAACGATTGATAACTGGCGCTGGTCTGGAGTTCCCATCATCATCCAGGCTGGTAAGAAGTTGCCGGCGCGCGTTACCGACATTGAAATTGAATTCAACCAGCCGCCTCTTTGCCTCTTCCGCGAGTTCGCCGAATGTCCGCCGAATCCGAATTCGCTTCTTATCCGGATTCAGCCCAACGAAGGTATCAGCCTTTCCTTCGTATGCAAGCAGCCCGGAACCCGCTTTGCGGTTCAGGATGTGAAGATGGATTTTTCGTACGGCAGCGCCTTTCGGCAGCGATCGCCGGAGGCCTATGAGCGCCTGCTTCTGGACGCATTGCGCGGCGATCCTTCCCTCTTTACGCGGTCCGATGAAGTTGAAGCAGCGTGGCGATTCGTGTCGGCGATTCTCGAAGGCTGGGCCAAGCTCCCAGCGCCTCGATTTCCCAATTATGCCGGCGGCACTTACCCGGCGGAAGCGAACCGTCTCCTGATGCCGGTCCACAGCCTGCGCCAGTAAGGAACGGCCACCGGCAACACCGGTTCATCATCGAGCGCCTTGTAGCTGCGGTTTTTTGCCAGTTGCTTGACCGTGTCGTGGTAGGCGAAGACATTGCAGTGGATGCATCGGTAAAGGGGGACGGAAACTTCAAGGATCGGGACAAAAAGATGATCTGTGGAATTGCAGATCTTTTCGTCAGACATCGATAAATGATGTTAACACATTTTGTCAGCTGCCCTTTTCGCCCTTCTGCTTGGTAAGAAAGAAGATCAGATCCGATTTCGTGATGATGTCGAATCCGGTCGAACGTTTGACCAGAATCGCCGGCGTTTGGTGGTCCATGTTATGAGCGATCTCATCGAGCGCCGTGTCCTCCGAGATCACCGGAAACGGCCGCTCCATATACTCGGCAACCGGCTTATGCTTGGCCACGGGATCGGAAACCAGGATGTCGAGAATCCGCGTCTCGCTGATACTGCCGACCACCGCCCCGCCTTCGATAATCGGCACCTGGGAGATATCGTGCTCCCGCATGAGATTCACGGCCTGCTCGATGGTAATTCCAAGCGGAACCGACACCAGTTTCTCAGCGCGCCGCTGCTTGTCCTGGACCACCTGGCCTGCGCTGACCTTGACCCTCGGCTCGATGAACTGATTCTCGCGCATCCAGTTGTCGTTGTAGATCTTGCTCAGGTAGCGCGTGCCCGAATCCGGAATGATGATGACCATCAAATCGTTTTCAGTGAGCTTATCGGAAGATTTCAGCGCGGCGCAGAGCGCGGCGCCGGCGGACCCTCCGGCAAAGATGCCTTCGTAGCGCGCCAGCTGCCGCGTCAGCAGAAACGCGTCTTTATCGGAGACCGCATGAATCTCGTCGATGACGGAGAAATCCACATTAGCGGGAAGCTCGTCCTGACCGATGCCTTCAATCTTATATGGCTGTACCTGCGGCTTGCGGCCGGTCTTGAACATCTCTGCGAAGATGGATCCCGCCGGATCGGCGCCGATGACGCGAATCTTCGGGTTCTTTTCTTTCAGGAAGCGCGCAGTTCCGGTAATCGTGCCGCCGGTTCCGACGCCGATCACGACATGCGTCACCTTTCCTGCAGTCTGCTCCCAGATCTCGGGCCCGGTCGTCTTGTAATGGGCTTCGAGGTTGGCGGGATTCTCGTATTGATTCGGGAAAACACTGTTCGGGATTTCGCGGCTCAAACGCAGCGCAACGGAGTGATAGCTTCGCGGATCATGATGATCGACCTGAGACGGAGTCACGATCACTTCCGCGCCCAGGGCGCGCAAGGCATCGATCTTCTCCTGGCTCATCTTGTCCGGCATCGTAAAAATGCACTGATAACCTTTGATCGCGGCGGCCAGGGCAAGCCCCATACCGGTGTTTCCGGAAGTGCCTTCGATGATCGTCCCGCCGGGCTTGATTTCCCCGGCGCGTTCGGCGGCCTCGAGCATCGTGATTCCGATGCGGTCTTTGACGCTGCCGCCCGGGTTCATATATTCGAGCTTCGCGAGCACGGTCGCACGCACACCGCGGACCACGCGATTCAGGCGTACCAGCGGCGTGTTGCCGATCACTTCCAGAATGTTGCTGTGCCACACGATATTTTTACGATATCACAAGCGATTCTTCGGCATTATCCGCGGCGGGCAGCGGCCGTAAGCGCCTTCTTGGCTTCCACTTTTTTGGCTTTCCGGGCGGGAGCAACCGTGACTTCCTTGCGGTAATTCTCGAGCGCCCGGGCGAGTTCGGCCTCGACACGCCGGCGCAGTCGGTCCGGTGAGATGACTGTAGCGGAGGATCCAAAGCTGAGGATCCAGGAACCCAATTCGAATTCGCCTCCAACGTGCATCTTCATCGAAATGCGGCCGCCGCCGATTTCGCGCACCTGTTGCGAAGGGTGCCAGACGCGCGACCGGACATATTCGGAAATATCGGAGTTGAAAACGATCTCGACGTCGAAGGGATCTTCCTTCACCACGCCGAATGCGGATTCCAGATAGTTCTCCACCGAGAAGTCCGCGGGTTTGTCGAAAGTGTCGCGGGTCTTCTCGAGACTTTCGATGCGCTCGATGGCGAACGTGCGGATCTGTGTGTATTCCTCGACAAACGCAAACAGATAAAGGCCGCCGCGGAAATACATCAAGCGGTAGGGATGAATCGTGTAGGTTTTTTTCTGCTGGCTGTGAACGGAGTAATACTCCATCCGGACTTTGACTTCTTCTCCGATCGCTTCCATCATGACGCGAATCGTGACCTTGCGATGCTCCAGGTCCTTCGGCGCATCGGCGCGAACGCTGATCATGTTGTCCAGGCTGTCGAGAAACTTGATATTCCGGTCCGGCAAAGCGCTTTCGATTTTCTTGAAGGCGGAGGCAATGTCGTCCGAGAACGGAGGAGCAGCGAGGTTCACCACCAGCTTCTTGCTGAAATACAAGGCAGCGGTTTCCGAAAGAGAAAGGGTGGCCAGCGGCAGACCTTTATATTCGTCGTTCAGCCGCCAATACACTTTCCCGTCGTAGCGTTCGTCGTAGAGCGGAAAGCCGGCCTCCATCAGCGCAGCCAGATCGCGCCGGATCGTTTTGGTCGAGACCACGTGATGCTCGGCCATATCCGCTATCGTGGTCCAGCGGTTCATTTCGATCTGCTTCAACATCGCCCACTGCCGGATCAATTGCGCGTTTCGCCCCATTTGCTTCCCTCTCCTGCCCCGGTTCCTGCCGATTATGGACGGGGTGTCATAAAAACCAGTAGTACCAAATCTTCCGCGGCGGAATTTCTCACGCCATGATCCTGACCCGGTCTCGCAATCACCGCTTCACCCGGATTCAGCTCGCGGTCTTCGCCGGCGATGTGAAAGACTCCCTTGCCCCGCAAAACCAGATAGATCTTATCCGATTCGGCATGGCTGTGGACGCGTTGATCCTGGCCCGGTTTCAGACAATAGAGATCGCAGAAGTATTTCGCCGATTCAAACAGCGGCAGCTTCTGCATCTTCTCGTCCGAAAAACGGACAAATTCTTCAAGGTTCCGAACTTCCATATCCGAGTGCCGCTATTGTATTATGAATGAATATGAGGAAGGACTCGCATTTGACGGAGCTTCCTCGCCGCACTCCGCAACAGGCTCGGGGCGAACGCCGGGTGTCCGAACTTCTGGATGCGACGGCCCACGTGATCGCTGCAGTCGGATACGACGCCGCGACAATGTCCGCGATCGCGGATCGCGCGGGCGCGCCGATCGGCTCGCTTTACCAGTTCTTTCCGAACAAGCCGTCGATTGTTCAGGCGCTCCGCACCCAGTACGTCCAGAAGTTCGAGGAGATGTGGCTGCCTCTGGAAGTCGAAGCGGCGGCGATGGACCTTCCGAATCTGGTGCGCAGGCTGATCGAATCAACCATCCGGTTCGCGGACGAGAATCCCGCATTTCCGGCCCTGCTCGACGCGCCTTCGAGCACGCGCACTCCGGCAGCGATCCGGAAGATCATCAAAGAACGCCTTGCCGCCTGTTTGCGCGCCTGCCTGCCGAGATTGCCGCAGCGAAAAGCGCTCGAACTGGCAACCGTGACACTTCAGATGCTGAAGGCCATGAATCAGCTTTATGCCGAAGTTCCTCTACCGGAGAAGCGCGGCGTCGTTCAGGAATTCAAGATCGCGGTGCTCTCTTATCTCAACGTGAGAACGAATAAATAATATGAACCCTGTCTGTAATGCTGCCCGTTCTGGTCTGCTGTTTTCAGCGTTGGTTATGCTGATTCTCGACGGCTGCTCGACAAAAGCCGCCAATTCCAGTGCTCCTCCGCCGACGAAGGTCGGCGTTGTCGAAGTCATACAGAAAGATGTTCCGGTATACGGCGACTGGGTGGCCACCCTCGATGGAAACGTCAATGCCAATATCCAACCGCAAGTGTCCGGATACCTGGTCAAGCAGGACTATGCCGAAGGTTCATTCGTCCATAAAGACGATGTGCTGTTTGAAATCGATCCGAGACCGTTCCAGGCCGCTCTCGATCAGTCGAAAGCCCAGCTCGCGCAAGCCCGCGGCCAGGTGGCGCAGGCTCAGGCAGCGCTGGCGCTGGCGGAAATCAATGTGAAGCGGGATACGCCGCTCGCTGCTGCCCGAGCGATCGCTCAAAGCCAACTGGACAATGACGTCCAGGCCAAAGCTCAGGCGGAAGCGCAGTCCAGGACGGCCGAAGGCTCCGTCCAGGCCGCGGAGGCCTCCATCGAGCAGGGCGAACTGAATCTAGGCTTTACGAGGGTGAAATCCCTGATCGATGGCATCGCCGGGATTGCGGCAACGCAGATCGGAAACCTTGTCGGCCCGACCACGATTTTAACGACTGTTTCCCAGGTCAACCCGATCAAGGTGTACTTCCCGATCAGCGAACAGGAATATCTGCAGCTGGCGAAAGGAAACCAGGCCGGGTCCGGCCTCCTTCGACAAAATGTTCCCAGCCGGCTGCAGCTGATACTCTCCAATGGCGACACATATCCGAGCCAGGGGACCTCCGCGTTTGCAGACCGGCAGGTCGATTCACAGACCGGAACGATCCGGATGGTGGGCGTTTTTCCGAACCCCGGCAATATTCTCCGTCCTGGCCAGTTCGGCCGGATACGCTCCCTGATCGGTTTCCACAAGTCCGCGCTGCTGGTCCCGCAGCGTGCGGTGACTGAACTCCAGGGCCGCTATCAGATCGCCGTCGTCGGCCCGGAGAATAAAGTCAGCATCCGCAACGTCGGCGTCGGCGATCGGGTTGGAACTCTCTGGGTGGTTACGAGCGGGTTGATGGCCGGAGACAAGGTTGTTTCGGAAGGCACGGCGAAAGTGCGCGAAGGAATGGACGTCAATCCGGCGCCGGACACCTCGGACAGCGGTAATGCCGGCGGGGGCGGAGGCCAGTAGCCATGTCCAGATTTTTCATCAACCGGCCGATCGTCGCGATGGTCATTGCCATTGTCATGCTGATCGTCGGCCTGGTCTCGATGCTTTCATTGCCGGTCGCGCAATTCCCCAGCATCGTCCCGCCCGAAATCCAGGTCAGCGCGACCTACCCCGGAGCAGACGCGCAGACGCTTGAACAATCCGTCGCGACACCGCTTGAGGCACAGATCAGTGGCGTCGACAACATGGCGTACATGTATTCGGTCAATGCCAACAACGGGCAGACGTCCATTACGGTGGACTTCGACGTCAAGACCGACCCCAACATCGATCAGGTCCTGACGCAACTGCGCACTTCTCAGGCGCAGTCCCAGCTTCCCGCTCAAGTGAATACGGCCGGACTGGTGGTACAGAAATCGCTGTCGGCGCCGCTGATGCTCGTTGCTCTCTATTCGCCGAACAACCAATACGACAGCGTCTTTCTGGCGAACTATGCCTACATCAACCTGGTGGACGAATTAACCCGCGTCCCGGGCATCGCGCGAGTGCAGGTGTTCGGCGCGGGTCAGTACGCCATGCGGGTCTGGGTCAAGCCGGATCAGCTTGCCAAGCTGCATGTCACTGTTCCTCAAATCGTCCAGGCGTTAGGGACGCAAAACACGGTGAATCCCGCTGGACAGATCGGCGGCGAGCCGGTTCCGAAGGGCCAGCAGTTCACATATACGGTGCGCGCGCAGGGGCGGCTGGAATCGCCCGAAGAGTTCGGCGACATTATTCTGCGCTCCGATCCCGACGGCTCGACGCTCCGCTTGAAAGATGTCGCCCGCATCGAGATGGGCGCGCAGACGTACAACCTCTCCGGACGATACAACGGCAGACCGTCGGCCATTCTCGCCATTTACCAGCTTCCGGGTTCGAACGCCGTCGATGCGGCCAACGGTCTCCGGGCTCGTCTCGCCCAGTTGAGCCAGCGATTCCCTCAGGGCCTTTCGGACACCGTCAGTCTCGACACCACAGCGGCAGTGACCGCGGGAATGCGCGAAATCGTGTACACCCTGTTTGAGGCGCTCGCCCTGGTTGTTCTCGTGGTCTATATCTTTCTTCAGGGCTGGCGCGCGACACTCATCCCTCTGATGGCCGTGCCGGTCTCGCTCGTCGGAACATTCGCAGTGTTCCCGCTGCTCGGTTTCTCGATCAACACGCTTTCGTTGTTCGGCCTCGTCCTGGCGATCGGCCTGGTGGTGGACGATGCCATTGTCGTCGTCGAAGCCGTCGAGCGGCATATTGAGGAGGGTCTTTCTCCTCGCGATGCGGCCCTGAAAGCGATGGAGGAAGTCTCCGGGCCCGTCATTGCCATCGCGCTGATTTTGAGCGCGGTATTCATTCCAACGGTTTTCATTCCAGGCCTGACCGGCAGGCTCTATCAGCAATTCGCCGTCACGATCGCCATTTCCGTCATTCTTTCGGCCTTCAACGCGCTTTCTCTGAGCCCCGCAATGGCCGCGCTCCTGCTCAAACCGCGCAGCGAAAAGCGAGGGCTGCTTGGCCGCTTCTTCGACTGGTTCAACCGCGGCTTCGGACATGCGACAAACGCCTACGTCGGCCTTTCGCATTTCCTGCTTAGAAAAGCCGTGATCAGCCTCCTGCTCCTGGGTTTGATTCTGGTTGGAGCAGCCGCCATCGGCCGCAAGCTGCCGACGTCGTTTCTGCCTGAAGAAGACTTCGGTTATGTGTACGTCAGCATGCAGCTGCCGGATGCATCGTCTCTGCAGCGGACGGCCGCAGCCGCAAGTAAAGTCGAAGACGTGATTCTTCACTCGCCCGGCGTGCAAGGCTGCACTTCGGTCATCGGTTTCAGTCTGCTGAGCCGTGTGCAGAACACCTACAGCGCATTCTTCTTTGTGACGGAAAAGCCGTGGGACGAACGGACAAAACCTGAAGAGCAATACGACGCCATCCGCAGCCATATCACATCCGAGCTTGGCAAAGTCGAGGACGGCGTGGCCTTTTCGTTTTCGCCACCTGCCATCCCCGGCGTCGGGACCTCCGGAGGCGTGACGTTCATGCTGGAAGACCGGTCCGGAGCGAGCCTTGGGTTCCTCAGCGATAACGTCGACAAGTTTCTTCAAGCGGCACGCAAACGCCCTGAGCTTGTCGGCGTTACGACATCCTACCTTCCGAACGTTCCCCAGGAATTCATCGACGTCGATCGCGCAAAGGTCGAACGCCAGGGCGTTAATATCGGGGATGTATACCAGACGCTCCAGGCCTTCATGGGCGGATATCTGGTGAATTACTTCAACCGTTTCGGCAGGCAGTGGCAGGTCTACGTCGAAGCCGAAGGGCCCTACCGGACACGCGCCGAAAATCTCGGCCAGTTCTATGTGGCAAACAATCGCAACGGCATGGCGCCGCTCAGCGCGCTGACGGATTTGAAAACGATATCGGGCCCGGAATTCACCATGCGCTACAACGAGTACCACGCCGCTCAGATCAATGCGGCCGCGGCGCCGGGATACAGTTCGGGGCAGGCGATGAAGGCGCTCGAAAGCGCATTCGCGGAAAGCATGCCGCGCGAAATGGGCTTCGATTACACCGGAATCTCCTATCAGGAACAGCAGGCGGCCCGGGGCGTTTCGCCGGCGGCAATTTTCGGCCTGTCGCTGTTGTTCGTATTCCTGATCCTCGCGGCTCAATACGAAAGCTGGTCGCTGCCGTTCAGCGTGCTGCTCGGCACGCCCGTCGCGGTGCTGGGCGCATATCTGGCCCTGTGGGCGCGGCACTTCGAGAACGACATCTATGCGCAAATCGGTCTTGTGATGTTGATCGGATTGTCCGCCAAGAACGCCATTCTGATCGTGGAGTTTGCAAAACAGGAATTCGAGCGCGGCAAGAGTCTCGAGGACGCCGCGCTTACGGGCGCGCGCATCCGGCTGCGGCCGATTCTCATGACGGCCTTCGCTTTCATCCTGGGCTGCGTTCCGCTGTGGGCGGCGGCAGGATCGGGAGCGGTGTCCCGCAGGATCCTTGGAACTGCCGTCATCGGGGGAATGCTGGCGGCCTCCGTGATCGCCATTTTCTTTATCCCGGTGACCTTTGAGGTGGTCGAAAAACTTTCTCACCGCATCAAGCGGACCGACGTGAGCAACGACGAATATCCCGGAAATGGGAGGGAGCCCGCATGAAGCGCGTCATTCATTTCGGAATTTTGGTTCTTTTGGTATCGGGCTGCACCACCGTCGGGCCGAACTACAAGCGGCCCCTCGTCGCAACGCCGGACGCGTTCCGCAATGACAGTTCGTCGCAGGCAGCACCGGCATCCACTTCGCTCGGCGACGAGAAATGGTCTGAAGTATTTCAGGATCCGGAACTGCAGAAGTTGATCCGGACCGCCCTCGATCAAAACTATGATGTGCGCATCGCTGCGAACCATATTCTACAGACGCAACAGCAGGCCGCAATCATCCGGTCGAATGCGTATCCGACGCTCAGCGCGGGCCCCAGCTACCTGACCGAGAAGCTTCCGGGCTTCGGCTTCAACCAGTTTCAGCTGCAGGGGTTCTTCACTTGGGACGTCGATTTCTGGGGCAAATTCCGCAGAGCGGATGAAGCCGTCCGCGCGAGTTTAATCGCGTCCGAATGGGCGCGCCGCGAAGTGGTGGCGACACTCGTTTCGAATGTCGCCACGGCTTATTTCCAGCTTCGAGAGCTCGATCTCGAACTGGATATCGCGAAGAAAACCCTCGAGTCCCGTCAGGAATCGCTTCAGCTGACGCAAACGCTGGCAAACGGCGGCGCTGCCGGATTGCTGGATGTGAGGCAGGCGGAACAATTGGTGGAGACCGCCGCCGAAACGATTCCCGACACCGAACGCCGGATCTCTCAGATGGAAGACCAACTCAGCATGCTTACCGGCGGCAATCCCCACGATATTCCGCGCGGCCTCCCGCTGTCGGAACAGGCTCTGCCTGTATCGGTTCCTGCTGGAATTCCCTCCAGACTGCTGGAGCGGCGTCCGGACATTCAGGAACTGGAACAGCAAATGGTCAGCGCCAATGCGCAAATCGGCATCGCGCGGGCGCAGATGTTTCCCGATCTGCCGTTGACAGCGTCCGGCGGCATTGCCAGCAGCGCATTGCTCAAACTGTTCGCCGGTCCGGCGGGTATATGGAATTTCGCGCCGACGCTCACACAGCCGATCTTTCAGGGAGGCAAGCTCCGCGCAAATCTGAAACTCAGCGAGGCGCAGGAGCAACAGGCCGTCCTCACGTATCAGCAAACGATTCAGCAGGCGTTCCGCCAGGTTTCCGATGCGCTGATCGACTATGGGAAGTATCGGGACTTTCGCGAGCATCAGGAATCGCTGACCACGGCAGCCCACGAATCGGCCGACCTTTCCGAACTCCGATACAAAGGCGGCGTCGCCAGCTATCTGGAAGTCCTGACCAACGAGACGAACTACTTCACTGCGCAGCTCAATCTCTCCCGCGCCGTCCTCAACGAACGCGTCTCGGTAGTCGAGCTATACAATGCGCTGGGGGGCGGCTGGGATTAAAGGTTCCTGTAAGGTGCCGGAAACACGCTCTGCCAACGTCTCGCCTTCAACCAACTAGAAGATTCTCGATGCGCGCACGATCGTCGTCAGCGACCCGGTCGGGGACAGTGAGTAATTAATTCCCAACGCGATTGTGCTCGCCGTCCGTCGTTCCATCGGAGGAATCACTAAAGACGTTGAATCGGATATAAATCGAACAACCTGTCCTCGACAACAACAGGAATACCTTCAACAATGGCCTGTGAAATGATGAGACGGTCGAAGGGATCGCGGTGATGAAACGGCAGGTTTGTCGTGTTCATCGTCTTCCGAATGCATGACGAGTTTGCCTTTTGCACTCCCAGGCTGCCGCGGCTGCTTGACGGTAATGGCTGGTCCCACGAGTTTGGCGACGGGTCTTCCGCCTGCGTAATCACGAATTCGTCGTCAGGACCTAGCTTGGCGATCAAATCTCCCAGATGCTCCTGCGCTTCCTGCAGCGTGACTGTCTCAGCCATTCTTGTCGACCTCCTCGATTTACCCCGATAGCTTATTTTCTGAAAGTTGCTCTGCACGATACACCACCATGATATCAGCTGGATCATTATTGAAATCGAAGCAATGTCCGCGCGGTTATAGACCGCGCCTTCTACAGTTCGGCCAGTGCGAAGATCTTTGCTTCCGGAACCGTTTCCGAAACCTGCTTCACGAGATGCGGGTGACAGGTAAAGAGAAGAACCTGATGGGTGGTGCAGAGGTCGGAAAGGGCTTTGAAGGTGGTCCGGCTGCGTTGGGGATCGAAGTTCACGAAAATGTCGTCGAAAACGACGGGCAACGCGTCGACATGGTTGGCGTATTCACGAACCAGGGCCAGCCGCATCGAAAGATACAGCTGCTCGGCCGTGCCGCGGCTCAACAATTGCGGCGCCAGCCGGATGCTGTCGGCGCGTTCGACCTGGATATCTCCGCCGTCGAGCGGAGCGATCACCCGAACATAGCGTCCTTCGGTCATGACTCTGAAGAATCCCGAAGCCTGGCGCAAAACTTCCGGCTGCCGCTCGGTCTCGTAGACTTTCCGAGTCTCGTCGAGAAGGGCCCGGCATAGCGTGATCACGGCCCACTGCTCGGCGGCTTCATCAATTCGTGCCAGGATGGTTTCCTGGCGTGACAGCGCCCGCGAGCGTTCCTCGCTGTGTTCCATCATCGTGATGCGCTCTTCGACCCGGCCGGTTTCGTGGCGAGCCTGCACCAGCCTCTGCTCCAGTTCGGTCAGCTCGCTCTGGGCGGCCTGGAACGCGGCTTCCTCATCGGCGCGCATGTCGAAGAGCATGCCGGGTTCGGCCGTTTCCAGTGGAATCTTCTCCAGCTCTTTCAAAAGCTGCTGCCGTTGCTTGAAGATCTCCGCCCGCTGCAGGAACTCGTCTTCCGTCTTGGCGTTTCCTTCGGCGAACAACGCGGCGATATTACTTTCGACTTCCTGGAACTGCTGGTTGATGCGCGCCAGGTCGGCTTCGGCGTGAACGGACGCTTCCTCGAGGCTTCGCAGGCTGTCGTTCACCTTGAGCAGAAGGTCGAGATCGGCCGCCCGTTCGTCGATGTCGGCTTGAGCGATCTCGTTTTTGCCCGTGAGCTTCCGGATTTCGGTTTCGATCTCCCAGGCTTCAATCTCGGTTTTGCGGAGCTCGCTCTCACAGGAGTCCAGACGACTGGAACAGGCAGTCACCTCTTGTTCGATGGCTCCGGCACGTTTGACGCGATCCCGGTACCAGAGCATTGCCGCCACCGAGATGGCGCCGAGGGCCGCTCCAGGGTAAGGATGGGTCGCAAGAATCAAACCGGTCACTCCCACCCACATCAGAGTGATGAAGAGAAGGAATGCGGGCCACGACGGCGGAACGATCTGACCACGACTTGCAACGAGAGCATGCTTCTGCTGGGCGATGGCATCGCGCTGCTCGACTCCGGCGATGTAGACACGGCGGGCGGCCTCCACTCGCGGCGCGAGCGTACGCAGCGATTCCAGCACCTGGGAATGGCGGGCGCAGTCCTCCCGATCCACGTTCATCTGCAGCCGGCGGAGCCGGCGGCCTTCCGCCGCGGTCTGGTTCCTGGCGCGTTCGTCGAGCAACGACCGCTGCTGCTTTACAAGCATGTCGAGCCGCTCGATGCCGCCTTCGGGAAAAGTATCGACGACGGGAAGCTCCTTTATGCGAGCTTCGAGCTTGTTGCGGCGCTCGACGTATGGCCGATTCTTGACCCGCTTCGCATAGTGCTCGATCCTGCGGCTGACCTCCGCGACGGCTTCTTCGAGACCGGAAAGTTCGACCGCGAGCCGGGTCCGCGTTTCATGCGCCGCGAGATAGTCCTGCGGCTGATGTTCCGTGCGATCGAGATCGTCGCGGACGGATTCGAGTTCCTTGAAAGCGACGTTGATGGTGCTGTTCTGTCCGCGAGGAAGAAAGAGGGCGCCCTGCCGGTCTTCGAGATCTTTCTGGACGGCGGTCCAGCGGGACGCCCCGATGCCGAGACCGGCGCCGGAAATGTGCGTCGCAATTTCACTTTCCTGCAGCGTATGGAACTGTTCGAGCTCTTCGAGACCAAACGCGAAGACATTGTGGTAGAGCGTTTTCGTCGTCCCGCCAAGCAGGCGTTCGAGCGCCGTCTCATCTCCCGCGGCATCGCCCGTGTAGACGGCAACGCTTCCGCGCGCGTGACGGCCGGGAGTCCGCTCAAGGCGAAGCCTCGTATCGCCCACAACAAGATCCAGTGAGCCGCCGTGCGAGCCGCCTTTTACAGGTTCATAGCGCCTGGCGCTGCCGCGCTTCTCAAAACCGAACAGCATCGCACGGATGAACGCCATCAACGTGCTCTTGCCGGTCTCATTCGGACCGTGAAAGACATTCAGGCCGGGGACCAGGGGCCCCCACGTTTTGTCATTCCAGACCCCGAAACCGTCGACGTGAATATTTTCGATCTTCATCAGCTACGAATCCAGCAACAGATCCACGCCCATCGCCGAGGCGCGCTGGATCCATTCCCGGAGCTTGCCCTCGTCGAGGGGCGGCATATCTTTCCGCCTGAACAATGGCGATAGACTATCGGTCATGCGCCGGCGCATCTCGGGATCTTCCATCGCGCGCCCGGCGAGGTTCAGAAAGTCGCTCACCATCGTTTCGGTGTGGGCGAGTGTTTCAAGATCGAGTTCGGGCCCGGTGGCGATGCGTACCGATTCGGGAATGACCGCGGAGCCGAGAACCTCCGCCAGTTCCTCGTCCATCTCGTCGCGTTGCAGATCCCGATGCAGAGATCCATTCCCGCGGATCGTACAGCGGGCGACCATCGGTCCTTCGAACGCCGCCTTTTCCGCCCGCGCCTTGTCGAGCATCGTATCGACCAGTTGATCCATACTGTTCAGCGCGGCGATCGACAGCTCGATCTGGATCCAGCGGGCGATACTGGTATCGACGAACTCGAGATGCGCGCGGCCGAAGGTGTCCACGTCCACCTGATAACAACCGCGAGGGCCGGTCTCGCGCGGGTTTCGCCCCTGCGTATTGCCGGGATACACAACCATGGCAGGCTCCGCAGCGAGCACCGACCGGGTATGGACGTGACCAAGCGCCCAGTAATGGAATCCCGCCGACGCGAGTTCGCCGACGGTGGCCGGCGCATAATCGGCGTGACCGCTCTGGTGGCCCACATTCGCGTGCAGAACCGCGATCGAATAAGGAGCGTCCTCGGCCGGCTTAAACGATGACGCGAGATTATCCGTCACGCGCTCCTTCATATAGCTGACGCCGGTAACCTTTGCGGCTTCGCGTCCGCGGCGGATGAACGGCTCGGTGTCGGTGCGTCCGCCGAAGGTCACCACATTCGGCGGAAGCTGAAATCCGCTGCCCCAACCGTTCAACGGATCGTGATTGCCATGAACGATGAAAACCGGAATGTTGCGTTCGGCAAGGCGCTCCATCTCTTTCCGGAAGGAGACCAGCGCCCTGAGATTCCGGTCTTTCGAATCGTAAATGTCACCGGCAATGACCAGAAAGTCGGATTGAGACTGGATCGTGTGGTCCACGACGCGGTCAAGCGCGCCAAGGGTTGCCGCCTGCAGCTGCTCTTTCAAAGATGCGGATGCATCGCCAATACCGCGGAACGGACTGTCCAGGTGCAGGTCCGCCGCATGCACAAATCGCAAAGGCTCCATATTGGCTTTTTAGAACGAATCCCGGACAAATCAGGTCTTTTGGTCTCGTTGAATCGAACGCGGGCTAAAACCAGCGACTACCTACTTTGGATGCCGGAACCAAAACCAGGCCGCCAGGCGGCGGCGCGTTCGTGTCAACATGCGGGCCGGATGCCATGCGCACAGCCCCAGGCGGCTGCTTTCAGAACAACAGGCCAATACACCGCCAATGGAAGTCCCGAGAGCAGCCAGAGCGTCTTTCTTCTGTGCCGGAATAACCCGTATATCACCGACATACCCCAGACCACAGCCAGCACGATGCTGACCCGGCGCGCCACATCGAAGGCGTCTGTCGTGACAAAAGGCACGCCACAGGCGACGGCGGCGGTTGCGGATGAAAGAACAAAAAGTGTGGAGAATTTCAAACCGGAATCAGTGGGCGAAGTGCCGCACGGCATAAACGACGGCGATCACAACACCAGCAGAAATCCACATTAAGCTGCGAATGGTACCGGCGAACTCTCTGTAATCTCGCATAACTCCAGTTTACCCTGCCGGAACGGTGCCTGCTCTCTCGCTTTCTTTTCCCAAATGGCTGCCCATGGCGGATCCAGAGTGATCAAGAATTTCAAACCGCCGTCGTCCGTAAGACTGACAAAATTTGGGCTTATACCGGTTCTTGATCGGTATAGGGGCGCGGTCTTCTCTGCAACGCGAAGGCCGGCATGATCGGAGACACCGGTGTCGTATGATATTACGCCATGAATCCTGATCAAAAACTCATTCATTCCGCATACGAGGACGCAATCAAGAAACTCTATGCCGCGCTTTTTGACAATTATGCACAGTCAGGTGCCGACCAGGCACAGCAGCAGCAGGCCGACCGGAATTTTACTACGGGTGTGGGGTTAGCGCGAAAATCGCGTGATCGCGCCATTGCGCTGCTCGCCTGATTGGCGGACGGTGTCCGGAACTCATTCTGACGCAAACGTTTGCTCGGCGCGGTTGAAAAAAACGACCAACTCCGATAAAAGACAACACCATGAGTAAGGCCGCATTCACAGAGATCACCAACTTCGACGGCAAAGACTTCAACGACGCGGATTTCAACGGCGCGGAATTTTCGGACAAAGTCACCTTCCGCAATGCCCGGTTCACCGGACGGACCAATTTCCATGGTGCCATCTTCAAGGGCGTCGCCGATTTTACCGGAGCGCGATTCCAGGGCGAAGCAGATTTTTCCGGCGCCGCTTTCAACCATGACGCGCATTTCTCAGAAATCGAGTTCTCAGGCGATTCCGATTTCTCGAACACCTCCTTTCATGCGTGGGCGCTCTTCAGCAAGAGCCGCTTCGGACACGGCGCGGCTTTTCGCGGCGCAAACTTCAGGGGATCGGCCCGCTTCACCGCAGTCGATTTCGCGGCGGATGCGGATTTCCGGGAGTCCCGGTTCATCGCGTATGCCGATTTTCCGGATGCGGCGTTTCACGGAAAGGCGCTTTTTGCCGGCGCAAAACTCGAATGCAAATCGATCTATAAGAACGTAACATTTGCCGGTGATGCGGACTTCTCCGGTGCCCGCTGCACGCATCCCGTCAATTTCAGCGCCGCCACTTTCGGCGGCGCGGCGCTGTTCGAGGGCGTCGTCTTTCTTCAGTTTGTGGACTTCAAAGAGGCTCAACTGAGAAGTGTCTTTGTTCTTTCGCCTCCGGCGGGCTCGGAGGGCCTGGCGCCCGAAATCCGGTTCGAGTCGGTAACGCTGGCCCAGCCGGATAAAGTGAGGTTTTCAAACATCAGCTTTGAAAAAATCACGTTGATGGGAACGAACGTTGCGGGCATCCACTTTGAAAATCCCAAGTGGCCGATGAAAGGGCTGCTGAACTCGACGAAAAGGTCCGTGGTGTTCGACGAGATCCAGAAGGACACGCCCGATCCGCAGAAGCTCGCGCAACTTTACAAGGACATCCGCGCGAATCTCAAAAAGGCCGATACGACGCGGGATCTCGGAGATCTTCTCTATAGTGAAATGGAAGTCCGCCGGAAACAGCGCCGCGACGGGAACGACAGACTGTACTTCTTTCGCCGGTATTTCTCACCGTACACCCTTCTCTGGCTGACGTGCGGGTATGGAGCGCGGCCATTGCGCGCCATCGCCGCCATCACGCTGGCCGGCGCGGTATTCTGGAGCATGCAGCCATGAAGACGCTCGTCCTGCTACGCCACGGAGAAAGCACCTGGAACCGCGAAAATCGTTTCACGGGCTGGACCGATGTCGACCTCAGTCCGGCCGGTGTCGAAGAAGCGCATGCCGCCGGCCGGCAAATGCGGGCCGACGGCTATCTTTTCGATGTGGCATACACCTCGGTCCTGAAGCGCGCGATCCGGACGCTCTGGCTGTCGCTGGATGAAATGGATCGGATATGGATCCCGGTCGTTAAGACATGGCGTCTGAATGAGCGGCACTATGGCGCCCTTCAAGGACTGAACAAACTCGAAACCGTCGAGAAACACGGCGAAGCGCAGGTGAAGGTCTGGCGAAGAAGTTACGACATTCGTCCTCCCGCCTTGTCTCCGGACGACGAACGCGCGCCGCACCATGATCCTCGATATGCGAACCTCAAAGCGGGCGAAGCTCCGCTGACCGAGTGCCTGAAAGACACTGTCGAACGCGTGCTTCCCTACTGGCACGGAACCATCGCGCCCGCCGTGCGAACCGGGCAGCGCGTGCTTATTGCGTCGCACGGCAACAGCCTGCGCGCGCTGGTCAAATACCTCGACGATGTTTCGGATAACGATATTGTGGGCTTGAATATTCCGACCGGTATCCCGCTGGTCTATGAATTGAATGACGACCTGACGCCGAGCCGGCACTTCTACCTGGGCGATCCGACGGCAGTGGAAAAAGCGGCACAGAAGGTCGCGGATCAGACGAAGAAGAAATAAACGCAACTATGGGCGCGGACTATGAAGGTGTGAACGAATTAGCGCCGGAAGCGCCTCCGGCGCTTAATTCATTCACAACCTTGCATGACCGAGCCCACAGGTACGGCTACTGCGTCGCGTGGAAGCGGCCGACGTAGGCGGACTTGCCGATGACGTGTCCTTCCATCGCTGTCATAACCTCCATGCGAGTCGCCGTGGCAGGTAGATTCAGCTTGGTATCCAGAGCGTAAAACTCAAATACATAGTGATGAAAAGGGCCGACGCCTGCGCCGGGGCCGAAGTAGCCGCCGCGGCCGACATTGGTGGTCGACTGCTTGGTGCCATCCGGCAGGTCGCCCATCGGAAGACCTTCGGCCAATCCTTTCGCGGATCCCGGCACGTCCCAGATCATCCAATGCAATGTGTCCGGGCCGCCGCGGCCGGGAGGGTTCTCGATGTCGTGCATGATCAAAACGTAGCTCGCCAGATTGGCCGGCGGCATGGCCGAAGCCGTGCCGTTCATCCAGTTGAATTCGAACGCGGGCGACATGTTTCCACCGCGCCCGGCGTATTTCATCGGAACTTCGCCGCCATCCGGCCATGCCGATGACGTCACATTCAAGGCCGGTCCGCGCTGCCCGCCGCCGCGTCCGCTGCCGCTGCCTGCGCCGCGGCCACCGCCACGGCCCTGCGGCGCCTGAGCCGCAACACCGATTCCGACCACCAGGACAACGAGCATCACGATCACCAGGGATCGTAAAAGCTTCACCTTCATGATTTCTCCTCCCGAGGATTGAAAAACTATCGCGGCAAGTTTACAGCGGTGAGCTGAAATTCGAAAATGTTCGCTTTCGAACCGTCGGAGAACTCGACCGCATATTCGTTGAAATGTGGACGGAAAGGGTCCGGCGTCACTTCCATGACTGTGCCGGAATCTGCTGGAAACAGGTTCACAAATCGAGGCAGGACTGCTACGCGATCACCCACCTTAAACCGCTGCATCCGTTGTCGCCGACGTCCTATGAGCGAGGAGCCTCAACCGGAGCGTGGTCCCCCCATAATATTTGGACGGCCGGGAATACAATCGTGGCAGCAGCCTGCCACCTCCAGCGCCGGCCGCGTTGCGAATTGTTGCAAAGTAAGAAGAACTTTCTGGCAATGTAAATGCAGACAATCTCTGCAATTTAACATGGGGTCACAAAGCCAGCCGCCAATTCTCAACCACGTGGAAAACCGCCGCCTGCTCGGCGCCGCCACAGGCACTGTGGTCTTGCTGCCGTGGGAACGTGAGCACATCCACCGGTGCGAAACCTGCCAGGGCGTTTTTTACGTGTTTTTAAACCAGCCTTTGGATCTGCCGCCATCCCCATCCGGCCGGAAAGAGCCCGCCGCCTGACCCTGGAACACTTCCACGCCCCGAGCGTCCCGCCGCGACGATTCATTGATGTTACGCGATGGGAACGCATGCTGCACCTCCCCCTGTGGAGGCGCATGAAATCCGGCCATATCGACAATCGCAAACTGTACGAGGTCGTCGAGGAGAAAACGGTCCTCAAGCCCGCTGAAGTCGAACACCTGCGGGATTGCGAGGAGTGTATGGAGACCATCCGCATCCTCGTGCGCCAGAAACTGGCGAAAGGCGCCGGACACAGTTCATAGCCGGACCATCATCATCGGCCGGGTTACGATTCGAGACATGAAAAGCCGAGGGCGCGGGCGGCAGTCGCCTGCTGGCTGTCGTGCGTCGCGAAGCAAAGATCGGATGCGCGGCGATCCCGAATGGCCATCGCGCTGACAAGATGGAAAGCATCCAGCGTCTTGACGACAGTCGGCATGCTCCTGGCCGCAGCCATGATGACGGATTTCGTCACACGCACACGTGTGATTGTTTTCTCGATCTTCACGAATTCCTCGACGGTTTGAGCCAGCGCCTCGTCATCGAGCGCGCCTTCCAGGCGAAGCCGATCGATCACTCTGCGGCATTCGACGCCGAGCAGTTCGCTGGAATACGCTTTTTCCCACTCGCCCCATTGCGAGAACTGTCGCGGCTGATCCAGCAAAACGCGCAAAATGATGCTCGAATCCAGATAGATATTCATCGATCTCCCCGCGCCTCCCGAAGGATACTGTCGAGATCAATCCGCTTCCGGGGACGTACCCGCTTGATCCGCTTCAAGTCCGACGGTGAAGCGCTTGCCTCGATTACCACCAGATCATCCGGCTCATCCTCGACCGGAACCAGCCGCGCAATCGGAGTACTTCGGTCGTAAACCAGAACAGTCCCGCCCCGTCGAACCTCCGCCAGGAACGCACTCAGCTTTGCTTTTAATTCAGAGACGTTGGTGGTCTTCATGACCTGATTATGACTATATCTGGTCACGACGTCAAAAAGCGGGTCAAGGTGGGAAACTTTTGCGTTGAACCGGTTCATGTTCCGCAATTTATGACCGGATGTGGCATGATTTCCGGCACAGGAATAGATCAAGGAGCTTGGGATGACACGAAGACTGCGCCTTTCAGGAACTCTTGCTGCTTTATGGATTGCGTTCGCGACCTATGCGCTGACTGCTTATTCGCAGCGGGGTCCAGCGCCGGTTGCGCCCGGCCAGCAGGCGGCGCCGCCCGCTGGGCAAGGCCGCGGGCAGCGTGGACAGCGAGGCCAGGGAACGCCGGGAACGGAAAGCGGCTGGTCTGCATTTCAAACGCGATGCGCAATCTGCCATCTCAATCCCACCGTGGACCTGGCTACCCCGGCTGCGGAGATCCGTGAAATGACTCCGGAGCGGATCTACGAATCGCTCATGACGGGCTCGATGAAGGATCAGTCGCAGGGACTCTCGGATGTTCAAAAGCGCCGAATCGCGGAGTTCCTCTCGGGCAGGCCGCTGGGCAGTTCAAAAGCCGGCAGTGCCAGAGACATGCCGAACAAGTGCGCCAACAATCCTGCGATGACGGATCCGGCGGCGGGCGCGGGATGGAACGGCTGGGGCAACGACAACAGCAATACCCGTTTTCAAAGCGGCGGAGCCGCGCGCCTGACGGCCTCCGATGTACCGCGGTTGAAATTGAAATGGGCGTTCGGCTTCCCTACCGGCGAAACCTCGAACACGCAGCCGACAATCGCCGCCGGACGTGTCTTTGCAGGAAGCGATAACGGTTTCATTTATTCACTGGATGCGGCGACCGGATGCGTCTACTGGTCGTTCGAGGGTGGATCCATTGTTCGCGGCTCGCTCACCGTCGCGCCGGTCGGCGGGCAGGGCAATGCGCGCTACGCAGTTTTCTTCGGCGACGCCCACGCCAACATCTTCGCCGTGAATGCCCAGGATGGAAGAATGCTGTGGAAAACCAAGGTGGATTCGCACGTCGTCGCGCGAATCACAGCAGGCTTGCGGGTATACAACGGCAAGGTATTTGTGCCGGTCTCTTCCTCCGAAGAGTTCAGCAGCGGTACTCCGGACTACCCGTGCTGCACATCTCGAGGAAGCCTGGTTGCTCTCGATGCGAATACCGGCAAGATCTCCTGGAAGACATGGGTTGTTCCCGGCGACGTCAAGCCCGTCAAGATCCAGTCCAACGGCGTTGTCCTTTATGCGCCCGGCGGCGGCGGCGTGTGGAACTCTCCGACGATCGATCCGGTTCGCAATGCCGCGTACATCGGCACCGGTGATGCGACAACAGGTCCAGCACCCAAGACTACCGATGGCGTGATGGCGATGGACATCAATACCGGCAAGGTCCTGTGGGCCTATCAGGCAGACCAGAACGATGTCTTCATGGGAGGATGCAACGGGCCGGTGCACAGCGAGGCTTGTCCGAGTCCGATGGGGCCGGATCTGGATATCGGCAACTCACCGATTTTGAAAACGCTGCCGGACGGAAAGCGCGCCTTGTTCGTCGGAACCAAGCAAGGGCACATCATCGCGCTCGACCCGGACAATAACGGGGCTCTGCTCTATCGCGTTCTCGCATCGACGGGACAACCTGTGGTCGAAAGGGGAGGCACGGGCGGCAACATCGTCTGGGGCGGCGCTGCCGACGATCAGAACCTGTATTACGGTGCAGGCGGAGGCGGGCTTGTCGCGTTCCGTTTCGCGACAGGACAGAAGCTGTGGGCATTCAAGCCTCCGGCCAACGGCGGCGCGCTCGGCGCCGCACCGACCGCCATTCCGGGAGTCGTCTTTGAAGGATCGTCCAACGGCCATCTCTATGCAGTCTCTGCGGCAGACGGAACGCAGATCTGGGAGTTCAACACGGCTCAGGAACTCGGCACCGTGAACCAGGTGCCGGCCCACGGCGGCGCGATCTCGGTGTCGGGTCCTGTCATTTCGGGAGGGATGCTGTTCGTGAGTTCGGGCTACGCCATCACGAGCGGCGCGTCGGGTGGAAATCTGCTGCTGGCGTTTTCGGTAGAGTAGGCCTTTAGCCGCAGATGACGCGGATGACGCAGATGGGGGCGCATCATGAAGTTCGTTTTTGCGCCCCCATCTGCGTCATCCGCGTCATCTGCGGCTAAAAACCGTTCCCTTCCGTTTACGGCTTCACTTGATAATTGATAGGGCCTCTGCGCGAGTTGAGAAGGGCGCGGCGCTGATCGGGATTCAGTAAAAGCACGACCTTTCCCAGTTGCTGGCCTTCCATTTTTGAAACCTGATCGCGATCCACATTGCCTTTCGCATCCTTGGGCAGCTGACCGATTTGCTTCGCAAGGTCAACGTATGCCGCCTGAACCTGTTTCTCCTGATCGCCCATCAACGGTACCTGCGCCGTTTCCATGATCAACTTCAAAGCCTGAAATCCGCCGCGCATCATGATCTGATCCACGCGATACCGCCGGAGCGCCGTACGCTGGTCCGCAGTCAGCGTGTCGTTGAGCTTCTTCATGTAATCCGCATTGACCCGCCGCGAGGCATCCTCGCTTCCAACATTCGCTTCGAGTGCCTTGACGGCATCATCGACGGCGACGCTCAACTCTTTTTCCTGTTTGGACGTCAATGGCAGTCCTGCGCCGGAAAAGAAGCGCTTCAATTGCTGAACCGGCTCGTTCCCTCTCTGAATATCCACCAGGGCGAGATCGCCGATCGCATAGACTCCGAACATACCGATATCACGAAGGGCAGCCTCCTCCGTGTCCTGAGCAAAAGCCGGAGCCGCGATCAAAACAAAAACAAGAAACCACGCGAAATGTTTCATTGTGAGATCTCCTCTGAGAAACCTTGTACTGCACAAAGCAGACGAAGGTCAATGTAATGATTAAATCGAGTTGCGGAGTGCGCAATGGATGTTGGTACCGGTATTGCCTGAGCATCGGCGGATAAATGTCCCAATGATGCGAGGAACAATAGCAATCATGGAGTTTTTAGCGGGTTCGATTAACGGAGAACACGGCATCTACAAGAATTATTGCTGCGGCGACGAGCTTGTCCTGTACCGGGGAATAACCTTCCCTAACTGCAATAAGCACAAGCAGATGATTACGCGTTGGCGGCTGGTGGGAAGGATTGCCATGGGCCGCATGAGCGAGGCTCAGGGCAGCGGCCATGACCCGAACAGCGGAACGCCGGCGGCCTGAATTCAGCGTTGGCCTCGTCTGATCCGTGTACGCCAAAGAACATAAGTTCCCTGTTTCATACGGTCAAATTTCCTCGAACGGCAGTGGAGTACGAGTGTCGAGTGACTGAACTCCAACAATCCTCATTTATCATCCCAATAAAATCCGGCTTCAGCGGCTCGTCCAGTTCATTCAGTCGGCGGGCTACACGGCGCTCGGCGCAAGCAGCGAATCGGAAGCGCTTGCGCTGGTCGTGGAACCGCCGTGAGGCGTAAGCCTATTGCATCATTGCAGCATTAGAAGTTGCTGCATTTCAGATTTAGAACTGCAAAAACTTCCAATGTTGCAATGGTGCAATAGACTTCTGTCTAATCTCTTTGTTGAAGATGAAACGATTCTTAACCTTTGTCCTTCTCCTCTCGCTTTCCGCTCTTGCGGCGCGGGCACAGAAGCGATCGTTCAGCGTCATCGAAGCCACCATTCCGGATATGCAGCGCGCAATGAAGGAGAAACGCGTGACGTCGCGCGAGATTGTGCAGCAGTATCTCGCGCGCATCGCGGCGTACGACGATAAACTGCGCGCCACGATCACTGTAAACCCCAATGCATTAAAGGAAGCCGAGGAGCTCGACCGTGAGAGGGCGCGCGGCAGACTGCGCGGGCCGCTGCATGGAATCCCGATCGCATTGAAGGACATCATTCAAACCACAAACATGCCGACGACGGGCGGCGCGCTGGCCTTCGACGGATTTACGCCGCCGTATGAAGCGACACTGACAAAACATCTGCGGGATGCCGGCGCGATCATCATCGCGAAAACCAGCCTGACGGAACTGGCAAACTGGGTGGCGGGCGCGCCGACGCCGATGCCCACGAACTACAATCCGATCTCCCGCTACGGCCTGAACCCTTATGATCCGCGACGCGATCCACGCGAAAGCAGCGACGGCCGGGCGGCGCTGTTTCCGGGCGGCTCGAGTTCCGGAATCGGGACGGCGGCAAACTTCTGGGCGGCGAATGTCGGCACTGAAACGTCCGGTTCGATCCTGACTCCCTCCAATGCGACGATGCTCGTTGGAATCAAACCAACTGTCGGCCGCATCAGCCGTTACGGCGTGATTCCGATCACTGCGGATCAGGACACACCGGGTCCGATGGCAAAGAGTGTCGCCGACGCCGCCATTCTTCTCGGCGTCCTCGAAGGAAAGTCGGCGGATCCCAACGATGCCGCGACCAACCGCTGCCCTCGCCCGCCGAACAACGACTACACGCGCTTCCTCAAACGCGGCGGATTGAAAGGCGCCCGAATCGGCATCCCGCGCGCCTCGTTCTACGATGGGCTTGCCGGAGCCCGCGCCCAGGCGATGGACGATGCGATCGACATCCTCAAACAGCAGGGCGCCGTCATCGTCGATCCGGCGGATATACCGAGCGTGATCGATCGCGACCCGCAACAGAACATCGATCTCTGGGGTATCTGTTCAGGAGCCGGCAATGCCAAAGGCAACGATGGGAATTGTTCCGTCGTCCTGAAATACGGGATGAAGCGGGATTTCAATCGCTGGCTCTCCACCCTTGAACCGGCCGCGCGCGTGAAGACATTAACGGAACTGCGCCAGTGGAATCTGAAGCACGAGCGGGGTGGCGCCATAAAATACGGCCAGTCCAATCTGGATATTTCGGATGAAATGGACCTCGAGGCGGACCGGACGCGGTACGAAGCCGACCGTGCCAGGGATATCGCGCTTGCCGGAACTCACGGCATCGATGAAGTCATGAAAGGACAACACCTCGATGCGCTTCTGTTTCCCGGCGCCGGCGGAGCCGCGCTCGCGGCGAGACCCGGTTATCCGACAATCATCGTGCCCTTCGCAATGGTTCCCAATGCCGGATTATTTCCTGACGGCTTCGATCCGAAGCCGTCCCCGTTCGGTGTCAGCTTCACCGGAATGGCCTGCAGCGAGCCCCGCTTGATCGAGCTGGGATATTCCTTCGAACAGGCGACGAAACGCCGTGTTCCGCCGCCCCTTCCGTAACTACTGCACAGTCGAAATGGTCGTGACGCCGCCCGGAGCAATCGCGATGTTCTGCGCGGTCGATCCGGATGGCAGCGTCAGGGGCGCGCCGTTCGGAGTGAAGAAATCGATGCGGACGACCTGCGCAACTCCCGAAAGATTGGCGATCGTAATCTGGCTCACCCAGCCGGCGCCCGTCGCCACCTGAGGCAGGAGCTGTGCGCCTGGCCCGCCGACATTCAGCATCAACTGAGGAAACGCGATAACGGAAGGCGAGAGAACCGGAATCGTCGTCGGCACTGAGGTCGCGGTAGTTGTGATTGTTCCGGTTGTTCCCGTCAGCGTTGTCGTAGTTCCCGGCACCGGGATGACCGTTATCGGCACAACTGAAGTAACAGGCGTCACACCCGTTATCGGTGCCAGTGAAGTAACGGGCGCCACTCCCGTTATCGGGGTCGTTACCGTGGTCGGCAACGGCGTCGGCTCAAGACCTGGGAACGTCGCCGGCAGCTGCGAGATCGTGGTCGGAATCGGATTGATTTGCTGTGCGATCGTCACCGGCGCCACAGCGATGCCGGTTTGAACCGTGGTCGTTCCGGTGGCCGGGACACTACCGGCCGAGAGCTGTGTTGCCACCGGCAAAGAGGTGAACGAAAACCCGGTGAACGACAGGCCAAGCACACCCACCGGAACGTTGGAGCTGATGAATACCAGTCCCGTCAACGGCGCGGTAAGAAGAGAATTACCAGAAAACAGTTCTGTGATGAACCTGGAAATCTGCTGATGCGCCCCAAGCGTGAGGGTCCTGGTGTCCGCTGTGACTCCCTGCTCGTTTCCCAGCGTCAACGTCACCGTTGCAGGGGTGTTGTTCGGATTGACTATCGCAATTCCCGTGTTCACGCCTGTGCCGGGATTCGAGTTAATGACGACATCGGTGAGCGTCACCAGTGGACTCGCAATCACGCTCGATTGAAAGAAATTGCCGTCGACCTGTTCGCCGAATATTTCGGATATGCTTAATCCGGCGCCGGTTCCCGACGTGGGTGTGACCACCGCAAATCCTGTCTGAATCGTTTGTCCGAATGAAAGCAGGGGAATCGAGACTGCCAATATAAATGCACACAAGAGGAGTTTCATAGGACCTCCCCTATCCCCACTGCACGGCGGCCTCCAGCTTCGGCTAAGATAGGAGCGTGGAACGCCTCGAAGAACTGGCCGATCAGTTGCGGATCAACAAGATCCGCCGCCACATCTTCTTATGTGCGGATCAGACGAAGCCCGCCTGCTGCGCCAAAGAAGACGGGTTGGATTCGTGGAACTACCTGAAGAAACGTTTGGAAGAACTCGGGCTGACCCGGGCGGCGGAAAATTGTGTCTATCGCACCAAAGCCAATTGCCTGAGGGTTTGCCAGCAGGGCCCGATCGCGGTGGTATATCCCGAGGGGATCTGGTACCACTCCTGCACACCGGAGGTGCTGGAGCGGATCATTCAGGAGCACCTCGTCGGGGGGCGGCCGGTGCAGGAATACATGTTTGCAAATAGTGACACATTTGCTTCCCAGTCCTCTGATAACAAACTTCGAATAACCGATTCCCATTAAACACTTCCCATTGCCCCGATCTCCCTATAACCGTTCCGGCAATGCCCTAGTCGAGTGGGCGCTGTCGATCAGGGACAAGGTGAAGAATTGGGGTAATGGGAAGTGTTTAATGGGAATCGCTTATTCGAAGTTTGTTATCAGGCAAACTCATCCCATCGCTCAAGCCGCATCAACCACGGACCGGCTGGTCTGATGCTGGTTCAAAACCTCCGCCGCGATCTTCTTGCTCAGGTAGACCTTGGACTCGCGATTGTCGCGCAGGTGACGCTGGAACTTCACGACGTCAAAGTTGAGATGATCGAGCGTGGCACGCATTCCATAAAAACGATTCTTCGTTTTGACGACCAATTCATGGTAGCCGTGCGCATGCGCCCATTCTTCCTGCTGCTCCGTGAGCGCGCGATATCGCCGCTGTCCGCGCCATTCCTCGCGCGTTCCGCCGATCCAGCTATAGAAGATTTTGCGGTTCGCAAACTCGACGACATCGCTAAGCTGGCCCACAAGATCCGACAATTTGACGTTGGTCTCGTGGGCCCGCAACTCGTGGCCGATTTTATAGGCGACCGGAATCAGCACGCCCTCATCGTCTTCCGCCATCGAGAGAAGGATCAGGTGCTCGCGGTCCTTCAAGCGGCTGACGATCTCGTCCGCCGTTTTCTTGATCTTGAACTCCGTGAAATATTCTTCAATGTACTGGGCTTCGAGCGCGCCGGACTCCAGCGAATACTGCCGAATAATATGTTCCATTCACTTAGATCATAACGGCGGCTTCACTCGCTCGTAAAGCATCGGAACGCAGCGGGTAGGCAAAGTGAGTGCAACAGTCAGGCCATAACTCGTCTTGACAAGCAGATGTGCCTCACCGGAAGCACGGCTGAGTTCCTCGATCTGGGTGACGTTCCGATATGCCGTTTTTCGCAGCGCCAATCCCGAGCGACCCGTGGTCACAAAGAACTCCGGATAGAGCCCGGCGAATTGCCGCAGCAGCAACACCAGACCAAACGCATACACGACCGCCTCGATGACAAATTCCATAGCCACCCCGGCGGGATTGACGAAGCCTCGATGGTAATAGACACCATGTATGAAAGCCGTCGTCCAGGCCGTAACGGCGCCGATCACTACGACATTCGCGGCCGTCGGCCATCGTTTATGCGACAGACCAACCGGTTTAGGAAGGCGCAGCAGAATCCTGAAGAGCAGCGTGTAAGGAATGACCACGACGAGAAACGCAAAGACGAGCGAAGATATCCACGAAGGCACAGTCCATTATCTGTGTATTCCACGTCATTCGCGGCTAAAAAGTACCCCAGCATCGTTCACGGAAGCCGCACTCCACGCGGTCACAATAGCTCCGGTCTGCAGCGGGCCAGTCGTCACGATCGAGCGCCTCGAAATACCGCGAGAACAGTTTCCGCAACCGGCTTTCGGCTTCGTCACGTGCATACTCGCGGCGGATGATTTTCATCGGCGCTTTCAGATACCACAATTCTGCAACGGCGCGATCGGTTCCAAGCGCCTTCATCAAGGCCAAACCATAAGCGGTCATCTGGATCTCGTAGGCCGTCTCGCCAGGCTCATGCCAGACCGCATACTTGTAATCGATGACGCGCGGGAGGTCTCCGCCGACAGCGGCGTCCATCCGTCCTCGAACCCAGCAATCTTTGCCATTGACGGGGAGATGCATGATGAACGGCAGCTCGCGTTCCGGATCCGCGGCTGCAAGTTCAAGCCAGGCCGAACTTTCGAATACATTTTCGAGGTCCGGAACGCCTGCCTCTTTGAGCACCGCGGCCGCCGGAGGTTTCACCGCCGTTTCGAGGAAGTTGTGGGCAATCGACCCAAGCTTCATTTGCGGCGTGTCTCCCGACGGTTCGCAGCCGGGTTCCGGTAAACCGAGGATGCGCGTCCAATGGAAGAACCGGAAGCAGCCGTTCAATGCGCCGAGATCGGAAGGAGTCATGTCCAGTTCCGGAACCGGCCGCGGCCCCGGCGGCCGGGGGATATCGGGCTCGGCGACAAGAATCGCGTCCGTTGCAAACGTAAGCTGCTCCGGCACATTCAATTGAGAAGCCGGCAGAACCTTGATCCAGAATCCTTTGAATCGCACAGTCTGAGATTTGCCGGCGCGGGCCGCAGCGATGGCCGCGGAGTTCACACTCTCGAAGACCTGGCCGATCCACTGCAGCCAGGGACCTCCCTGTTTTGAAAATCCTTCACCGAGGACCAGCATTTTTCTGGCGCGGGTGACGGCGACATAGAGCAGGCGTTTTTCTTCTTCATATTGCTGGTCGTCTTCCCAGCGCTTTTCCTGAAGCACCAGCGCGTGCGGCAGCGGTTTGCGGTGCAATCCATATGCAGCGCCGGCGAGCAGCCCCCAGCGGTCACTGAAGAACGTCCGCTCGCCGGAACTCCGGCCGGTGCGGGCCGCAAGATCCGGGATGATCACAATGTCGAATTCGAGCCCCTTCGCCTGATGAATGGTCAATACGCGCACCACTTCATCCGCCTGCGAAACGATCTGCGCTTCGGACTCCCGGACGCTGGTGTCGTGCGCGCGCTCGCGGAGATAGCGCACCACGTCGTCCAGCGCCGTCGTCCCCTGCCTGCCGAGTTCACGCGTGATCTCAATCAGCTTGCCGATATTGGCGGCACGCTGCGGCCCGTTTTTCTGCCCGATCATGACGGCGTCGAAATCTGTCCTGCGGATGATGTCCTGAAGGATCTCGGCGGCAGTGGCGGTGTCGCGTTTGCCGGACCAATGAGAAAGCAACTCTTCGAAAAGATCCGGGGGCGCAGGCGAGACGCTGCCGGCCAGTTGCTGGAAGGTCATGCCGAAGAGCGAAGAGGTGAGAACTGTCGCGCGAAGGAGCTCATCGCCGGGACGCAGAACGAGTTCCAGAAACGCGATCAGATCGGAGATTTCGGATTTCTGGTAGAACGCTGTGCCTTGCACGACGTAGACCGGAATCTCATGAGCTTCAAGGGCGGAAAGATAAACCTCGACGTTCGTCATCGCCCGCATCAGGAGCGCGACCTCTCTCCAGGACCGGATCCGCCCGGAGGCTTTCCATTGTTTGAGGAGCCGTGCGATCGCTTCGGCCTCCATTTCGCGGCCTTTCGCCGCCTTCGCTCCTTCTTCAGCTGCAACGTAAGTAATGCCGAGGAATTCCGCCTCCGATTTCGGTTTCAATCGGTCGGCCTCGCTAAAACGGACGCGGTATGAAAAATCGATGCCGCCTGGATCGGCGTCCATGACCTTGCCCCTGCCATCCATCATCCGGCTGCAAAGCTGGTTCGAAAATTCCACGATCGGGGCGGCGGAACGATAGTTGTCCTGCAAATGCTGGACATCGCCGCCTTCCTCGCGAATGCGGTTCAGCATCCGGAAGAACACAGTGACACGGGCCCGCCGGAATCGATAGATCGATTGCTTGGGGTCGCCGACGATCATCAGTTTCTGCGGACTCAGGCGGCCGGGCTGCAGCGGATCCTCCGCGAGGAGCGAGATAATGTCCGCCTGTACCTCGTCCGTGTCCTGAAACTCGTCGACCAGCAAAGCCTGAAACCGATTCTGGTAATGCCGCCGGATCGTGTCGTCGTCTTTCAGGAGATTACGGACTGCCAGCAGAAGATCGTCGAAGTCCATGGCACCGGCGGCGCGCTTCTTCGTCCGGAATCTGCCGGTGGATAAAGCCACGAGGCTGGAGAGGCGTTCCGCCGCGGCAACACCTGCGATTTGTCCGACGCGCGGAAGCAGGGCATTCGGATCGTCCCGTTTGCGCAGAGCGTGCTTTGCTTTTCTGCCTTCGAGTTCGTCCGCGAGCTCGCCGACCTTCTGAAAATCGGCGCCGCCATAAGGACGAACCTCATCCGCGATCTCTTTCTCGATCTCCGCTGCGGCGCGTCGCTGATCTTCGATACGCGACCTCAGCCAGTCTTCGCCGGCGCCGAGGCTGTTCAGCCAGTAGCCGGCTGACACGACAGTCTCCACCAGGCCTTCGAATCCAAAGTCGCCAAAGAGCTGTTCAACATCTTCGTTGCCGGAACGGATTTCCTGGCGGATTGTTTCACGGGCCGCCTCGCGAGCCAAGTCGAGACTTCGCTGTTCATCCAAAATGGTAAATCCGGGATCGATGCCGGCCCCGAAGCCGCGCTCGCGAAGAAGAATGCCGCAGAATCCGTGGATGGTGGAGATCGGCGCGACCGGCAAAAGCGCAATCGTTTTCATCCAGTGACCCGGCTTTGCGTAGAGCGCCGAACGGATTCTCTCTCGCATCTCCGCAGCGGCTTTCTCCGTGAAGGTGACGGCCGCGATGCGAAGAGGATCGCTTCCGCGTTCGAGCAGTTCGAGATACACCTCGACCAGCCGCCGGGTCTTGCCTGTACCCGCGCTGGCCAGGACAACCGTGTTTTTATCGAACGTGCTCATGGGCGATGAGATGACAATCCCCGCCTTTCAAAGGCGGGGTGGCTGCGCCATTAACAAAATGGTCCGTTCCTTAGCGGCGCAGACGGGGCGGTTAGGAACTTCAACAAAATTAGGTGCGCTTCGCGGTTCGTTGATAACCGCCCCGCCCGATCGTTCTAACGTTTGATCGCTCGGGCACCCCGCCTTGGAAAGGCGGGGAATGTCCATCTCATTGACTTTTCGTACAACTCTCATGTTCCATACAGCCGGCAGAGCCGGCGATAGTCACAGTTACTGCAGCCTTGCCGGTCCGCCGGATCGGGGGCGAGGCGGCCCTCCGCCACTTTCTCCACTAATTCTTCGATGCGGATCCGGACGTCCTCGAAGACGGCCGTATCGATCGCGTGCGAAACAACAGGCGTGCCCGGAGAGCGCAGCAGCAGATATCGGCCTTCGATGCGCACGGCGGAATCGGCGCCAAGGGCGTTCGCCGCGAGATAGGCATATACCGGAATCTGGAAGGATTGCTTCAGCTGCTTCGTCGTCGCACTCGAGGCGGCCGAATATTTGAAATCATCGATCCGGAGCGCATCGATTTGTCCGCCCTCGCGGTGCACGGCAACGTGATCGGGTTTTCCGGCAAGCGTGACGCGGCCAATCGCCGCCGGCGGCAGAGGCGCGTCCAGCCAGGCGGGCTCGGTCTTGAAACCGGCTGCCGCATCGCGCACGGCAAACTCCACATACCGGTTCAGAACGCTGA
>DASXLG010000146.1 GCA_036496425.1 Terriglobia bacterium
AGCGGCCAAGAGCCTTTCTTCTATGCCTGAACGTTCCGAAGGTTTCCTCTTAGAAGACGATCCGCTCTGGTACAAGGATGCGATCATTTACGAACTCCATGTTCGCGCATTCTTCGACAGCAATGGCGACGGGATCGGTGATTTCGCCGGATTGACCCAGAAGCTGGACTACCTCCAGGATCTCGGGATCACCGCGGTATGGCTGCTTCCGTTTTATCCGTCGCCGCTCAAAGACGACGGCTACGACATCGCGGATTACACAAACGTTCATCCTTCATACGGAACGCTGCACGATTTCAAATCGTTCCTGCGTGAGGCGCACCGGCGCGGTATCCGCGTCATTTCCGAACTCGTGCTCAACCATACCTCGGACCAGCACGCCTGGTTTCAACGGGCGCGGCGAGCGCGGCCGGGGAGTCCCGCGCGCAACTACTATGTCTGGAGCGATACCCCCAGCAGGTACAAGGATGCGCGCATCATTTTCAAAGATTTTGAAACCTCCAACTGGACCTGGGACAGCATCGCCAATCAGTATTTCTGGCATCGCTTTTACCACCATCAGCCCGATTTGAATTTCGAGAGCCCGGACGTCATCCGCAGCCTGATGAATGTCGTCAACTTCTGGATGGCGATGGGAGTGGACGGCATGCGTCTGGACGCGGTTCCGTACCTTTATGAGCGTGACGGAACAAATTGCGAGAATCTGCCGGAAACGCATGCCTTTTTAAGGCAGCTTCGCAAGCAGATCGATGGCCGCTTCCGGAATCGCATGCTGCTCGCCGAGGCGAATCAGTGGCCTGAAGACGCGGTGGCGTACTTCGGAAACGCGGACGAGTGTCACATGTGTTTTCACTTTCCCGTCATGCCGCGCATGTTCATGGCGTTGCGCATGGAAGACCGCTTTCCGATCATCGATATCCTCGCCCAGACGCCGGGGCTCGCCGAAAATTGCCAGTGGGCGCTGTTTCTACGCAATCACGATGAACTGACCCTCGAGATGGTCACCGACGAAGAGCGCGATTACATGTACCGCGCCTACGCTCACGATCCGCAGATGCGGATCAATCTCGGTATCCGCCGCCGGCTGGCGTCACTGCTCGGGAAAGACTGGAACCGGATCGAGCTCATGAATGCTCTGCTGTTCTCGCTGCCCGGAACGCCCGTCATCTATTACGGCGATGAGATCGGAATGGGGGACAATATTTATCTCGGCGACCGCAACGCCGTCCGTACGCCGATGCAGTGGAGCGCCGACCGCAACGCAGGCTTTTCGAAAACCAGTCCACACCGGCTTTATCTGCCGATCATCATCGATCCGGACTCCCACTACGAAGCGTTCAATGTGGAGGCGCAGCAGAACAATCAGTATTCGATGTTGTGGTGGACCAAACGCTTGATTGCCATGCGCAAGCGCTATAAAGCGTTCGGCCGGGGCTCGCTGGAGTTTTTGTATCCCGATAACCACCGTGTGCTTGCTTTCATCCGCCGCTATCAGGATGAGGTGATTCTCGTGATCGCCAACCTGTCGCGATTTGTGCAGTATGCGGCACTCGATCTGGCGCCCTTCAAAGGCACTTCTCCGATTGAGCTGTTCGGCCGCGCGCAATTCCCGCCGATCGGAGAATCTCCGTACGTTCTGACCCTCGGCGCGCATTCGTTTTACTGGTTCCTGCTCACACCCACCGGCAAACCGGCGGAGGGTGGTTCCGGCGCGTCAACGCTGGTACATATCACTGTTCAGGACCATTGGACGAATGTTCTGTCAGGCCGGGCGCAAGCGAGCCTGGAAGACCGGCTGATCGGATATTTACAATCGCAGCGCTGGTTCGGAGGAAAAGGCAGGCAGATCAAGGCGGCCGGCTTCATCGAAAGCGCGCCGCTGCAGTTTGATTCGGCGCAAGCTGTGATGACGCAGATCCGTGTCGAATACACCGAGGAAGACCCTGAAATCTATATCGTGCCGCTCTCCTTTGCCGACGGCGAGCGCGCGCATCAAATCTGCGAATCGTCACCGAACAAAGTGCTTGCGAAGGTGACCGTCCACACCAGAAAAGGAGACCAGGACGGGTGTCTATATGACGCGGTCCTGGACAAAGATTTCTGCAAGGCGATCGTCAAGACAATGACGCGGCGCAAACGCCTTCGCGGCAGTTCCGGAGAATTCGTCCCGACAACAACTCGAGTGTTGAAGAATGGCGAACTGGGCTCGATTACAAATCTCGAGGTTTCGTCGATGCGGGCCGAACAGACCAATTCCTCCATCGTGTATGGCGATAAATTCATCCTGAAGCTGTTCCGCCGCACCGAAGCCGGCATCAATCCGGATATCGAGATCGGATCTTTTTTGACGGAACGGGCTGGGTTTGAGCATACTCCACCAGTCGCGGGTGTCATCGAGTACCGCCCTCTTAAAGGAGACAATATTGCCGTCGGGATACTTCAGAAGTTTGTGCCGAACGAAGGTGATGCGTGGCGGCACACCCTCGATGCGCTGAGCCAGTATTTCGACCGCGCTGTGGTACGGCCGGCGGATGAACTTCAAGATCTCCAGCAGGCCATGCCGTTTGTGGCTCGGCTGCAGCAGACCGTTCTGCCGCCGTTTGCTGGCGAACTGGTCGGTCCCTATCTCGAGAACGTGAAATTACTCGGGCAACGCACCGCGGAATTGCACGTTGCCCTGGCTTCGAACGCCACGGAGCAGGATTTTGCGCCGGAGCCGTTTTCAGTGTTGTATCAGAGGGCCCTGTATCAATCGATGCGAAATCATTCCGGACAGATGTTCCAGCTGCTCAAGAGCAATCTCGGCGGCCTCCGCGGCAGCATCCTCGACGATGCGCTGAAAGTGCTCGACCTGCGGGGCGAAATACTGGTGCGGTTCCGCACCCTGTTGTCGCGGAGGATTACCGCGCAGCGCACGCGCATACACGGTGACTATCACCTGGGCCAGGTGCTGTATACCGGAAAGGATTATACGATCATCGATTTCGAGGGTGAACCCGCCCGTCCGCTTACGGAACGGCGGATCAAGAAGTCGCCGATGCGTGACGTGGCGGGCATGCTCCGGTCATTTCATTACGCGGCATACACGTCGCTCTTCGGACATCTGGGAAGCTCTGTGGTCCGCCCCGAAGACATGGCCGCGATGGAACCGTGGGCGCGTATCTGGAACGTGTGGGTTTCGGCGACATTTCTGAACTCCTATCTGGAACACGCCGCTGCCGGCGGCTTCCTGCCGGCGAATCGCGACGAACTCAACATTCTCCTGAATACTTATCTGCTTGAAAAGGCCCTCTATGAACTTGGATATGAGCTCAACAACCGTCCGGATTGGGTAAGAATACCGCTCACCGGAATCCTCCAGCTGATGCAGACTGCCGAGGAGGCTCCCGAGGCGGCCGCATGAGAGCGCCGGGCAAGATTTGAAAAATCCACAACTCCTCCAGCTCGCGCGGCTGTACGGCATTCAGACGTCCTATCTCGATATGCGGCAGCAGCGCAGAGACGCCGATCCGGAAGCACTTCTTCTCGTGCTGCGGGCGATGGGCGCCGGCGTGAATAAATTCAGCGATGTGGGGGATGCTCTTCTCCGCCGGAAGACGGAATTACAGAAGCGAACCGTCGAGCCGGTCATGGTTGCATGGAACGGAAAGCTCGGAACCCGCCGTTTCGACTTCGGCTATCACGACGTCGAAATCAAAGGACAGCGCACCTTCGTGATTTCGGCGCCGGTTCAGGCTTACTTTCCGGCGGGCAGGACCTGGGGTTTATTCGTTCCGATCTACGCGCTGCATTCGAAACGTAATCGCAACGCCGGCGACCTGACGGATTTTGAAGATCTGATGAACTGGAGTCACCGTTTGGGCGGGACAGTCGTCGGAACTTTGCCTCTGCTCGGAGCATTTCTCTCGGAACCGTTCGAGCCCAGTCCCTATTCGCCGGCGACCCGTCTGTTCTGGAACGAGTTCTATGTCGACGTTGAGCGGGTGCCCGAATTTTCAGGGCGTCATTCATCCAAGGAGCTGAAGCACAGCAAATACGTCGATTATCGCGCCGTCATGTCCGGGAAGAGGCGCGTTATCGAGCGCATGGCGAAACGATTTTTCTCGCGGGCCGAGCCTCAGCGCCGGGAGGAATTTGCCAGGTTCCTTCGTGAAAACACCGGTGTGGAAGATTACGCCAGATTCCGCGCCGTCACCGACCGCCAGCAGGAAGGTTGGCCGGCCTGGCCAGCGCCTCTTCGCGATGGAACGATTCGAAAAAACGATTACGACGAATCGACAAAGAATTACCACCTCTACGCGCAATGGATCATTCAAGAGCAGCTGAAAAATTTATCGACAGATGCTGCGGCGCGAGGACAATTACTTTACCTGGACCTCCCGCTCGGGCTTCATCCCGCCGGCTATGACATCTGGCGGAATCGCGATTTCTTTGTCGATGGCATCGCCGGTGGAGCGCCCCCGGATCCTGTATTCACCAAGGGGCAGAACTGGGGTTTTCCTCCGATGAATCCCGAGGCAATGCGCCTGAATCGATACCAATATGTGATCGCGTATCTTCGAAATCACTTCCGCTACGCAAAACTACTGCGCATCGATCACGTGATGGGGTTGCACCGCCTTTACTGGATTCCGGATGAGTTGACCGGAGACAAGGGCGTTTATGTGGAGTATCCGGCCGAGGAGCTATGGGCGATTCTCTGTCTCGAGTCTCACCGGTACCGGGCCGGGATCGTCGGTGAAAATCTCGGCACGGTTCCGCCCGCAGTGAATACAGCTATGAAGCGTCACGGTATTCGTGAGATGTATGTCGTCCAATACGAAATCATGGGCGATCCGAGGAAGCCCACCCTCAGGGAGCCGCCGGCGAAGTCGGTCGCCACTCTCAATACGCACGACATGCCGCCTTTCCGGGCTTTTCTTGATGGCACGGATATCGATGATCGGATCGATCTTGGTTTTCTCGATGAAAAGGATGCGCGTGAAGAGCGGAGACAGCGTACTCTGATGCGCCGGAAGCTTCGTTCGTTTCGTGCTGCAATCCGGTTTCTGGCCGAAAGTATGGCCAATGTCGTGCTTATTAATGCGGAAGATCTCTGGGAGGAGACGCTTCCTCAAAATGTCCCAGCAACCAGTACAGAGCGGCCCAACTGGCGCCGCCGCGTCCGGCCAAGCGTTGAGCAGATCCGAAAGATGGCCGGAATTGCCGAGGAACTCTCCAATGTCTTTGCTCAGCGATCACGATCTTTACCTGTTTAACGAAGGCAGCCACGTGAAGTTGTACGAGCGGCTCGGCTCGCACACCCGAACTGTCGACGGGGTGGAAGGAACGAATTTCGCCGTATGGGCTCCCGACGCGGAAAAAGTCTCCGTTATGGGCGGCTTCAACGGCTGGAACAACACCAGCCATTACCTTCATCCCCGGGGCTCCTCCGGTATCTGGGAGGGTTTTATCCCGGATGTCCGTCAGGGTGAATCCTACAAATATCATGTGGTATCGCGGTACCACGAGTACCGGATCGACAAGGCCGACCCGTTTGCGTTTCACAATGAGGTGGCGCCGCGGACCGCATCGATTGTCTGGGACCTCGATTACGAATGGCGCGACCGCGAGTGGATGGCCTCGCGCGCCGGCCGCAATACGTTGAGCGCTCCGGTTTCCATTTATGAAGTGCATCTCGGATCGTGGCGCCGGGTTCCGGAGGAAAACAATCGCTTCCTCACCTATCGCGAGCTGGCGCCGAAACTCGCCGAGTACGTCGAACAGATGGGATTCACTCACGTTGAGTTTCTGCCGCTGACGGAGCATCCCTTTTACGGATCCTGGGGCTACCAGACCACCGGTTATTTTGCGGCGACGAGCAGGTACGGTACGCCGCAGGATCTGATGTATCTCATCGACTACCTGCATCAGCATCGAATTGCCGTCATTCTGGACTGGGTGCCGTCGCACTTCCCTACGGATGATTGGGCTCTCGGATATTTCGACGGGACCCATCTTTATGAACATTCGGATCCGCGCCTGGGCATTCATAAAGACTGGGACAGTTACATCTTCAACTACGGCCGGCACGAAGTGCGCAGCTTCCTGCTCAGCAGCGCGATGTTCTGGCTGGACCAGTTTCACATCGACGGCCTGCGGGTGGACGCCGTCGCCTCCATGTTGTATCTCGATTATTCGAGGCAGGAGGGCGAATGGATTCCGAATATGTTCGGCGGCCGCGAGAACCTCGAAGCGATCGAGTTTCTTCGTCGTTTCAATGCCGACATCTATCAGAACCATTCCGATGTCCAGACGATCGCGGAAGAGTCGACGGCGTGGCCGATGGTCTCGCGTCCTACATATGTCGGAGGACTTGGTTTCGGCCTCAAGTGGGATATGGGCTGGATGCACGACACGCTGAAATACTTCGGCCATGATCCCATCTACCGCAAATTCCATCACAATGAACTGACCTTCCGGATGATCTATGCGTGGCACGAAAACTTCGTCCTGCCCCTGTCTCACGACGAGGTGGTTCACGGCAAGGGTTCGATGCTGGGAAAGATGCCCGGGGATCTGTGGCAGAAGTTTGCCAACTTACGGCTCCTGTACGCCTATATGTACGCTCAACCCGCCAAGAAACTGCTGTTTATGGGCGGCGAGTTCGGCCAATGGGCGGAATGGTCGCACGACAGCAGTCTGGAATGGCACCTGCTCCAATATGATTCGCACCGCCAGCTGCAGCAGTGGGTGGCGGATTTGAATCGTGCGTACCGGGCAGAGCGGGCTCTGCACGAACTGGACTGCGACGCTTCAGGCTTTGAATGGATCGACGGCAGCGACTCGCAGCAGAGCATGTTGAGCTTTATGCGCAAGTCCCGGGGCGGCGATGAAATTGTCGTGGCGGTTTTCAACTTCACTCCCCTCCCGCGCCACAACTACCGGGTCGGCGTTCCACGGAGCGGCTACTGGCAGGAGATTCTGAACAGTGATTCGCAGGCCTACGGCGGCGCGGACTTCGGCAACCTGGGCGGGTGTGAAGCTCAGGAAGTTGTCTCTCACGGCCGGCCGTATTCGCTGAATTTGATCATACCGCCGCTTGGCGCGGTCTTTTTGAAGAGTGGATAATGTTTCAAAGCCTGGGTGCAGTTCTGTTGGAGGGCGGCAGGTGCCGGTTCCGGGTATGGGCGCCTCTGAGCGAAAGGGTTCAAGTGCAGATTACTGCTCCCAGAGAGTCAGTAGTTTGCCTGCAGCCCAGGCCTCTCGGGTATCACACTTCCGTTGTTGAAGGTGTTTTACCGGGGACCCGCTATCGATACCGGCTGTCCAACGGCAGGGAGCTTCCGGATCCGGCTTCACGCTATCAGCCGGAAGGTGTGCATGGACCTTCGGAAGTCGTCGATCCCCACTTCGAGTGGCACGACGATAAATGGTTCGGCATTCCGATCGAGAACTACATCATCTATGAACTGCACGTAGGCACATTTACACCTGAAGGCACGTTCGAGGCGGTGATTTCGCATCTGGATGAGCTGGCGGCAACCGGGTTCACTGCCATCGAATTGATGCCCGTTGCTCAGTTCCCGGGAGCCCGAAACTGGGGTTATGACGGAGTATATCCGTTCGCCGTACAAGATTCGTACGGCGGTCCTGCGGGGCTCAAGAAGCTTGTCGATGCCTGTCATGTTCGGGGTATCGCAGCAATTCTCGACGTCGTTTATAACCACCTGGGTCCGGAAGGCAATTATCTTCCGCAGTTCGCTCCATACTTCACAGACCGCTATAAGACACCGTGGGGATCCGCGCTCAACTTCGATGACGCTCACAGTGATGAGGTCCGGAACTTCTTCATCTCGAACGCCGTCGAGTGGATCCGGGACTATCACTTCGATGCGCTCCGCCTCGATGCCGTCCATGCCATCCTCGATCATTCCGCCCTCAACTTTCTCGAGGAACTCGCCGATGCCGTCCACGGACTGGGTACTTTACTCAATCGCCGTGTGTACGCGATCGCGGAGAGCGCGCTGAATGACACCAGGGTGACCCGGCCTGCAGAGCTTGGCGGTTATGGTCTCGACGCGCAATGGAACGACGATTTTCACCATTCATTGCACACCCTGCTGACCCGCGAGCGCGAAGGTTATTACATCGACTTCGGCGACTTTCAGCACATGGCGCAGGCTTTCTCCGAAGGCTTCGTCTACTCCGGACGCTATTCCGTGACGCGCGGCCGGCGGCACGGCAATTCCTCGAGAGGCGTGCCCTCGGTCAAGTTTGTCGTGTTCGCGCAGAACCACGACCAGATCGGAAACCGGATGATGGGCGAACGCCTGGGGCAGCTCGTTTCTTTCGAGGCTTGCAAGCTGGCTTCGAGCATTGTGCTGCTTTCGCCGTTTGTGCCGCTGATGTTCATGGGCGATGAGTACGGCGAAATCGCGCCTTTCCAGTATTTTGTCAGCCACTCCGATCCGCAGCTCATCGATGCCGTGCGCCGCGGCCGCAAAGGGGAATTTTCATCGTTCCAGTGGAAAGGCGAGCCGCCCGATCCGCAGGATGAAAATACCTTCAAACGATCGCGACTTGATCATCTGCTGAAGACCGGCGGAGAGCGTCACCGGGCCCTGCTTGAATTTCACAAGGAACTCATCCGGCTGCGCAAATCCTTGCCCGCCCTGTATAGCCTCAGCAAAGACAAGATGGACGTCATCAGTCTGGAGCGGGAGCGCGTACTGGCTGTGCGGCGCTGGAATGGCAGCAGCGAAACACTGGCGATTTTCAATTTCAATGATCATGAGACCCGGCCGTTTCAAAACATCCCCTATGGGATCTGGCGCAAACGGCTCGATTCCTCCGATTCGCGCTGGCTGGGGAATGGTGCAACCGTACCCGGCCGTTTCAGTACGAAAAACATACACGAAGTCATGCTTCAGCCGCAGACCGCGGTCTTATTCGAGAAGGAGATCGACGACTGATGGAACGGTATATCTGTATTCATGGACATTTTTATCAACCGCCGCGGGAAAACGCATGGCTCGAGTTCGTCGAGCTGCAGGACTCCGCCTATCCATACCATGACTGGAACGAGCGCATCAGCGCCGAGTGCTATGCGCCGAACGGGATGTCGCGCATTATCGACGGTGACCAGAACATCCTGAAGATCACGAACAACTATGCGCATATCAGTTTCAACTTCGGTCCGACGCTTCTCGCCTGGATGGCTGAAAAAGCGGCGCGGGCGTACCAGGCCATTCTTGAGGCCGACAAGGACAGCCAGGAGCGCTTCTCCGGACATGGGAGCGCGATAGCGCAGGGCTACAACCACGCAATCTTGCCGCTGTGTAACGCGCGGGATAAATACACACAGGTCATCTGGGGTATTCGCGACTTCGAGTACCGCTTCGGCCGTAAACCGGAAGGGATGTGGCTGCCCGAGACGGCGGTCGACCTGGAGACGCTCGAAATCCTTGCGGGCCAGGGAATCCGATATACGATTTTGTCGCCCTACCAGGCTAAACGAACCCGTAAAATTCGCGGCCGCGCATGGCGTGACGCGAGCGGCGGGAAAGTCGATCCATCGATGCCTTACGAGGTGCGCCTGCCTTCGGGGAAAACCATTGCGGTGTTCTTTTACGACGGTCCGATCTCTCAGGGGATTGCTTTCGAACATCTGCTCAATAAGGGTGAAAGCTTTGCGGCGCGCCTGCAGTCGGCGTTTTCGGATTCCCGGCCCTGGCCGCAGATTGTTCACATCGCGACCGACGGCGAAACTTACGGGCATCATCACCGGCAGGGAGATATGGCGCTTGCCTATGCACTGGACCAGATCGAATCGAATAACCTGGCCAGGTTGACGAACTACGGAGAATATCTTTCGCTGCATCCGCCGGCCTACGAAGCGGAAATCTGGGAGCGCAGCGCCTGGAGTTGCTCGCACGGCGTGGAACGCTGGAACAGCAACTGCGGATGCAACTCCGGCGGCCATTCCAATTGGAATCAGGAATGGCGCGGCCCGCTGAGGCAGGCACTCGACTGGCTGAGAGATACGATCGCAGTGCCATTTGAAACCAAGGGGCGCGAAATATTTCGTGACCCCTGGGAGGCGCGCAACGATTACATCCAGGTTGTGCTCAACCGGAACGACGAAAATGTTAATTCGTTCTTCGGCCGGCAGGCGACACATGTTCTTTCTCAAGCCGAAAAGATTACCGCCTTGAAACTGATGGAAATGCAGCGCCACGCGATGCTCATGTACACGAGTTGCGGCTGGTTCTTCGATGAGCTCTCCGGTATCGAGACGACCCAGGTCATTCAGTACGCCGCTCGCACGCTTCAACTTTTTGAGGAGGTGTTCGGCGAACCAATCGAGCCTGCATTTCTGGATAAGCTCGAGGCTGCGAAAAGCAATATCCCCGAGAACAAGGACGGCCGCGTTATCTATAACAAGTTTGTCCGGCCGGCGATGGTCGATCGCAAGAAGGTGGCAATTCACTACGGTTTGACGGGCTTGTTCGAGCCTTATCCGGAAGAGTCCAAAGTCTACTGCTTCAAAGTGCAGCTCGAAGATTCACAGCGCATCGAATCGGGCCGCTCCAAACTCGTTCTCGGCAAGATCCGGGTTTCGTCGGAAATCACGCAGGAGTCCGACTTGCTGAGTTTCGGAGCTTTGCATATCGGGGATCATTTGATGAACTGCGGTGTCGCGGAATTTTCAGAAGATGACTATGCAGCATTGAAACAGGAAACGGCCGACCCGTTCAATCGCGCCGACTTCCCGGAAATCATCCGCATTCTCGACCGGCACTTCGGCGAATCGACGGACTCCTTGCGATCGATCTTCCACGACGATCAACGACAGATCGTGAACATGATTCTCAAGGCCACTCTCTCGGAGGCCGAAGCGGGCTACCGCCATATTTACGAAACGCACGCACCGATGATGCGGTTTGTGGCCGATTTGCGTATACCGTTGCCCGCAGCGTTTTCGATGGCTGCGGAATTTGCCCTCAACAGCAGTTTGCGGCAGGCGTTTCAGGGGTTGGAAACCGTCGATCTCAATCGAATCACCAGCTTGCTCGATGAGGCCCGTAATCAAAGCGTCACCCTGGACGGTACGACTTTAGGTTTCGCGCTCCGGCGGTCGATCAAGCGATTGTCTGAACAACTTGTCGAAGACAATTCGAACCTCGATTTGATCAAGCGGCTCGAAGCTGCGGCAGGCCTTGCCCTGAATCTGCCTTTCGAAGTGAACATCTGGCGCGCTCAAAACAACTACTACCAGATCCTGCAGAAGATGTTTCCGCATAAGGTCCAACAGGCACAGGAAGGTGACGCCGCGGCGCGCGAATGGGTCGAGCATTTCGCGGCGCTCGGTGCGAATCTTTTAGTCAAGGTGGATGTGCCGGCCATGCCCGAACTGCAGATAGCGTCGTGACGTACTATGAGAGTTCCTGTTTCAACTTATCGGGTGCAGTTCAGCCGCAATTTCCGTTTCAGCGATGCGCTGAAGATCGTTGATTATCTCTACGGCCTGGGGATCACGGATCTGTACGCGTCGCCGATTCTCAAAGCCAGGCCGGGCAGCACGCATGGCTATGACGTGACGGACCCGACCCAGCTCAACCCGGAGGTCGGTACGCCTGAAGAGTTCGACGCGCTATGCCTTGCGCTTCAGGAACACGGGATGGGGCTGCTGCTGGACATCGTTCCGAACCACATGGCGGCAAGTGTCGAAAACCCGTGGTGGTTCGATTTGCTCGAGAAGGGAGAGGGGTCCTCTTACGCCGAATTCTTCGACGTGAATTGGGAATCGAAGAAGGTACTGCTGCCGATCCTAGGCAAACCTTACGGCGAGGCTCTCGAGGATCAGGAACTCCAGATCCGAATCGTCAACGGGCGGCCCGTACTTCAGTACTATGAACAGCGGTTGCCGATCGCTGCGGGCGCCGAGAACCTCAGCGGCGACGCCGTCGATCGCGTTCTTTCGCGCCAGCACTACCGGCTTGCCTATTGGCGCAAGGCTTCCGATGCGATCAACTATCGGCGTTTTTTCGACATTAACGACCTGGTTGCCTTACGGACCGAACGTGACGATGTGTTTCATGCCACACACGGGTTCGTATTGAAGCTCGTCGCGCAAAAGAAAGTCACCGGCCTCCGCATCGATCATATCGACGGCTTGAAAGATCCGGAGGGATATCTCGAACGGCTGCCCGAGGTGTATGTAAACGTCGAAAAAATCCTGTCCGCGAACGAAAGTCTTCCATGCGGCTGGCGGGCTTTTGGAACAACCGGCTACGACTTTACAAACTATGTGAACGGAGCGTTCGTCGATCGCAAGGGTTTTAACGAGCTCGAAAAGATTTATGCGCAACTGACCGGAACGGCCGCGAGCTTTACGGATGTGTTCCGCGAGCGCAAGCGGCAGGTCATGCGGGAGCTTTTTGCCGGAGAAGTGCGTACGCTCCTTGGCCTTCTCGCGGAACTTGCGGAGCAGGACCGGCATGCCAGAGATCTTCGAAGCGAAGATCTGCGGGAAGCCTTTGTGTCGGTTACCGCGTGTCTTCCGGTTTACCGGACGTACCTCCGCGATACAGACATTTCGCCAACCGACCGCGCCACTATCGAAGACGCCGTTACAGCAGCAGGCCAGGGCGCCGCATTCGACTTCCTGCGCCGCGTTCTGCTGGTCGAGCCTGCGTGGTACCTGCAGCATCAGAAGCCCGAGTATCTCGACTTCGTGATGCGCTGGCAACAGTTCACGGGTCCAGTCATGGCGAAAGGTCTTGAGGACACGGCGTTTTATGTGCGGAATCCACTCGTCTCTTTGAACGAAGTCGGCGGCAATTCCAGTGGTCCGGAGCCCTATTTCGGTGTTGAAGAATTTCACCGCCGCAATTTAAAGCGCCATGCAGAGTGGCCCGATACGATGAATGCGACGTCCACGCACGATACGAAACGCAGCGAGGATGTGCGCGCCAGAATCAATGTGTTATCCGAGCTGCCGGAGGAATGGGCGGCCGCGGTGCGGCGCTGGATGCTGATGAATCCCAGCGAAACGGCGCCCGATCCTAACGAGCAGATCCTTATTTATCAATCGTTGCTTGGCGCGTGGCCGATCGAGTTGGAACGGATGAAGCAATACATGACGAAAGCGCTGCGCGAGGCGAAAACACATACAAGCTGGACCGGCATCAATGAAGAGTACGAGGGCCGGGTGTTCCGGTTCCTGGAGTCGCTTTACGCCCGTAAGGAGTTTTTTGCGGATTTCGCACAGCTGCATAAAAGGGTCGCATACTACGGCGCCCTGTCCTCGCTTTCGCAACTCGTTCTGAAGATCGCGTCGCCCGGCCTGCCGGACTTCTACCAGGGGACCGAGCTCTGGGACCTGAGTCTTGCCGATCCCGACAACCGTCGCGCCGTCGATTTCTCCTCGCGAACGAACTTGCTGCAGGAACTCCAGAAAAGCACCGACTGCAATGACTTGCTGAAACATTGGCAGGATGGACGCCTGAAGATGTATGTCACACAGAAGCTGCTCCATTTTCGCCGGGAGCGGGCTGACTTGTTCCGCGAGGGTGAATACATTCCGCTGCATGTCAGCGGCGCTCGCGCCGAACATGTCGTCGCTTTTGCCCGCCATCTGCATGACCGATGGTGCATCGTTGCTGTACCGAGACTCTATGCTTCACTGACCCCTGCCGGATCACCGCCGCTCGGAGAAGAAATCTGGAAGGACACGCAGATTGAAGTTCCGCAAGGCGCTCCGCCGTCCTGGACAGACGTGCTCGGCGGGAGCGCGCCCGTTTCCCAAACGACAGCATCCGTCCTGTTCCGCAAATTGCCGCTAGCCCTGCTCAGCGCAACGGATTACAGCTAATTTAATCGATCAACCGGAAAGCTCGTTTGCGCCGCGCCTTCGAAGGCAAGCGCGATGGCGGCGAAGCACGACGAATCTGAATTGAATACGATGTATTCATAGTCCCGATCGGCGGTCTCATTCGAAAGCGAGAAGAATTGATGGGCGAATAACGCCTGGTGCGTTCCGCCATTCATGATGATCGAGCGCGTCGCGATCGTGGTTCCATTTGCGGCCTTGAGCGTCGCCCGGATCGATGCCGGCTCGGTTCCCGTGTTCACAATAGCGAACGCGACATCGAGCCCGCCCTTGGTGTGAACCCGCGGTATCAGGAATCGCGAAAGATCGGGAGCACTGGCCGCAATTCCGATACGAGACAGCAGGCCATCGGTTTTGCCGTCCCGCACTTCAAAGAATGTCGTGATGCTCACAGTTCCGGTCGCGATCAGCCTGCCCCATCCGATCGACCCGGATGACGGTGTGGTCGCGGGACTGACGCCTCCGCTGATGACCAGCACATGACCGGCGGGTAATGTGATCGATGGCACCGTTCCGGTGAACTCCATCGCGGTTCCGAGGTCGGCGGCCATGGGTACGCTCCAAAGATCACCGTCTTCGTTGTAGAAGGCTCCAGTCAGCGCCGCAACCGACGCCCCGGTATTAACGACCTCCACAATCGTTGAATATTTAGTGACACCGCCATCGAAACTGCCGATAGCGATTTGCGGAATCACTTTGGTGATGGAGTCTGTTGCATTCGATGGGGCTGCGGCGGCCGACAGGTCCACTTTCGACGATCTGGTCCATTCCGCGGCTTTGAACGCCGCGATAGCAAACACTAGAGTCGCGATCGCAGCGGCTGCAGCGGTCTTGTTTAGTGTCTTGCTATAAAGGATGGAGTCCCCCAATGGAAAAGCCGGTTGCTCTGTTCGATTTGTCGGATAAAGCCCTACCCGCAAAAACGCAACTCACTGATGTAATTACTTTATTCCATTTTCTACACTTTCTCTTACATAGATCTGAAAGGGGACTGAATGCCGAAAATATTCGTCGGAAATATTCCTCATGCTTCCTCGGATGCGGAGCTGCAACAATGGGTGGAGACGCAAGGATTCCAGGTTGAATCTGCCCAGATAATTCGCGATCGCTCAACAGGGCAATCCCGCGGATTTGGGTTCGTCGTTATCAACGAGGACTCGAAGATGAAGGACGCGATCTCGGCGCTCAACGGACAGCGCATGGGCGGGCGGGTTTTGACCGTGAACGAGGCCTTGCCGCAAGCTACGCGCAGTGATGGTGGAGGCGGATATAGGGCGAGTCGGTAGACGGATCTTCCGCAACGCGATGCAGCCGTCCGGTTTCGGCCGGGCGGCTAAATCAGCGCGGCGATGTGACTTTTCGCGGACCCACCCAGCAGTTCCAGATTGTAGCCGCCTTCCAATAAGCCCACCACGCGGCCCGCAGCATGCTTCCCGGCGATTTCAAGAACTTCTTTCGTCATTTCCGAAAAATCGTCATCTTCAAGCATCAGCCCGCCCAGAGGATCGCCCCGCCTCGAATCAAATCCAGCCGAAATGATAATCAGGTCCGGAGGAAATCTCTGTTCGATCTGGCGCAACGCATCCGAGAACGCATGACGGTGCTGGCGCGCGGGAGTGCCCGTCGGTAAAGGCACGTTCAACGTCGTTCCTTCGCCTTTGCCGCCGCCGCGCTCATCGGCCGAGCCTGTACCGGGATAGTACGGATATTGGTGCGTTGAAAAATAGAAGACCGTCGGATCGTTCCAGAAAATGTCCTGCGTGCCGTTGCCGTGGTGCACGTCCCAGTCGATGATCAGCACCCGTTCAACGCCATATCTGGCCTGGGCGTACCTGGCCCCGATCGCCGCGTTGTTGAACAGACAGAATCCCATTGCGTTGGTGATCGTTGCGTGATGACCGGGAGGCCGGATAACACAGAATGCGCGGCCTCCCTCCTCAGCCATAACCGCATCGATTGCAGTGATGGCAGCTCCCGCCGCAAGTTTCGCGACTTCAAAAGACGCCGGGCTGATGCGGGTATCGACGTCGACAAAGCTTTCGCCTCGCGCACAAAGTGATTCCAGGTGATAAACCAACTCTTCCCGATGGCACCGCGCAATCTCGTCGTTATTCGCCGGTCTTGGCGTGCGCCGGACGAGCCGTTTGGAAAGGCTTTCGTCCTTCTCGATCGCCTTGAGAATCGATTCGAGACGGCGCGCATTTTCCGGATGAGCGCCGGTTTCATGCTGGAGGTACATGGAGTCGTAAATCAGGGAGACGGCCATATGGACTAAACGCCAGGGGCGGGCGCGGCACGTCCGTCGGCGCGCCCATTGCCGTCGATCATCAGGTACACGACGGGCAGCACGAACAAGGTGAGCAGGGTTGCCGTGATGAGTCCTCCGATGATGACGACCGCAAGTGGCTTCTGAGTCTCCGAGCCGACGCCATGCGAAAGGGCCATCGGCAATAGTCCCAGCATGGCCAGCGTCCCGGTCATCAATACTGTCCGCAACCGGACAAGCGCCCCGTTCAGCACGGCTTCGTATGTTTTCATGCCTTCGTCGCGAAGCTGGTTGAAATAGCTGACCATGACCACGCCGTTCAGGACTGCCTGGCCAAACAGCGCGATGAAGCCGATTGCAGCGGACACGCTGAGGTTGATCCCTGTCGCTTTCAAGGCAAAGATGCCTCCGATCAGGGCGAAGGGCACATTCATCAGGATCAGGGTCGCGTTCCTGGCGGAGCCGAACGCGTTGAACAGCAGGGCGAAGATCAGCAATACGCTCACCGGTACAATTAAGGCCAGACGCCTCATCGCGCGCTGCTGATTTTCGAATTCGCCGCCCCAGGTGATGTAGTAACCGGCTGGAAGGTGGATGTCCCGCGCAACGCGGCTCTGCATTTCGGCTACGAGACTGCCCATGTCCCGGTTTTCGATAAACACTCCGATGGCCATGACCCGCGTGCCCAACTCGCGGCTGATGTTCATGCTGCCCTGTTTTGACGAGATAGTCGCAAGCTCGTCAAGCGGAATCCGCGCGCCATCGGGGGTGTCCACCAGTATCTTTTTGATAGCGTCAATCCCGCGTTCCTCCTCCTTCAGCCGGACGGCGACGGCGAATCGTTTGTCGCCTTCCCATACTTCAGTAGCTTCTTTTCCGCCGAGCGCCGTCTCGATAACATCCTGAATATCGGCCACATTCAGGCCATACCGGGCGCATTTCGCCCGGTCCACTTCGATCTGCAGTTGCGGAACCTGTCCCGCCCGGTCGATATAAGCCCGCCCGACGCCGCGGATATGGGCGATGGCGCGGAGCACATCTTCGGTTTGTGTACGCAATTCGTCGCCATTCGGGCCGAATACTTTGATCACGATCTGTCCGTCGATCTGAGAGATGCTTTCAAGAACGTTGTCACGTATCGGCTGCGAAAATGAAGATTCGACGCCCGGCAGCACGGACAGCTGGCGGGTGAAATCGTCGATCAGCGTTTCGCGCGTCACCCCTCGCGGCCATTCCTCCGGCGGTTTCAGGTCCACAAAGAACTCGGCCATATTGATTGGCTTCGGGTCGGTTCCATCCTCGGGCCGGCCGGCTTTAGAGGTGACGGTTCGGACGACTTCCGAGTTGTGCAGGATCTCGCGGACTTTTGCTGCGAGCCGCCTCGTCTCATTCATGGAAATGCCCGGAGGAAAGTTGATGTTCACCCACATCGTTCCTTCGTTCAGTTCGGGGAGGAACTCACTCCCGAGCCCCGTCAGGGTCCAGATACTGACGCCGAGCAACACCACGGCTACCATCACGATGACTCCACGATTGACCAGCGCCCAGGTCAATGCCGGGCGATAGAACCGCTTGCAGGTACGGATGACGGCGTTTTCCTTTTCCGAGATGCCCTTGCGCAGGAAAAAGTAACAAAGCAGCGGAACCAGGGAGAGTGAGAACAACAGTGAACCGACCAGTGCCGACGTCACCGTCCATGCCATGGGCGCAAAAATACGGCCTTCATGACGTTGAAGCGTGAAAATCGGAATGTGAGCGGTAATGATGATCAGCATCGAAAAGAAGGTCGGTCGCCCCACTTCGATAGTGGCGTTGAGGATTACTTGTTTCAGAGCGCGCAGATCGCGTTTGAAATTCGGTTGATGGCTGGAATGTTCCGCCAGTTTACGGAAGACATTTTCGACGACGATCACCGCTCCATCCACGATAATTCCGAAATCCATTGCGCCTAATGAGAGCAGATTGGCGGGAATGCCGCGCAACGTCAGACCCGTGAATGTTGCCAGCAGAGACAGCGGAATCATCAACGCCACGATCAGCGCCGCCCGCATGCTTCCGAGGAAGACGAGCAGCACCGCTGTGACGAGGATCGCGCCTTCGAGGAGGTTTCTGAAGACGGTGTGGAGCGTCGTATTGATCAACCAGGTCCGGTCGTAAATCGGCACGATCGCGACTCCCGTGGGCAGCACGCCGGAATTCAAGGTGTCGATCTTCGCTTTCAGGTCCGCGAGGACGACCGACGGATTCTCGCCTTTTCGCATCAGCACCAGGCCGGTGACCACATCATCTTCTTTGTCCTGGCCGGTGAGCCCCTGGCGGGGAACGCCGCCCGTTTCGATGGCGCTGATATCCCGGACCAGCAAAGGCGTTCCTCCGTGCTGGGCAACGACGATGTTGCCGATGTCGCCGGCGGACTGCAGCAGACCGATTCCTCGAATCAGGTACTGCTGTTCGCCTTTGTCCACGTACCCGCCGCCGGCGTTCGAGCTGCCACGGCCGAGCGCCGTGAAGAGTTGCTGCAGCGTGACTCCATATGCCTTCATTCTGGCAAGGTCCGGTTCGACCTGATACCGCTTGATGAAGCCGCCGTAAGTCACGACGTCGGCCACTCCGGCAACCGTTTTGAGCTGCCGTGCGATGGTCCAGTCTTGAATGGATCGCAACTCCGTCGGCGACGTGTCACCCTGCAACCTGTACCTGTAAATCTCGCCGATCGGCGTCGCCAATGGGCCAAGGTCGGGCGAAACGCCCGGAGGCAGATCGACATCCCGGAGCCGTTCCAAAACCTGCTGCCGCGAAAAGTAGGCGTCGACAGCGTCGTCGAAGGTCACCGCGATGAAGGACAAGCCGAACTGCGTGTGGGAAAACAACCGGACCGAATGGGGAATTCCGCTGAGCCCGATCTCGATAGGTATGGTGACCTGTTTCTCCACTTCTTCCGCAGCGCGGCCGGGAAAAAGGCTGATCACCTGCACTTGTGTATCGGTTACATCCGGAAACGCCTCGACCGGGAGGGATCGGAATGCGGCCACGCCTCCGGCAATGAACAACGCGACAAGTAAAATAAGAAAGAACGGCTGATTCAGCGCGAACTCTGCAACACGCCGGATCATTGTTTGTTGCCTTCCGAGCTCAGCAACAACACGCCACTCGTGACGACCCGCTCGTCTGGCCGAAGCCCCTCTCTTACCACGGTGTCGCCGCCGATTTCAGGACCTGCTTTCACTTCGCGCCGGCGGAATTGCCCGGCCGCTTCCTCCACAAGAACGAATGAGTGTTCACCTTCCGTGAGAACCGCCGGCGATGGGACCAATACGGCCTTTTCTTTTGCCGCACTTCCAACGCGGATTCGCGCGAACATCTCGGGCTTCAGCAGGCCGTTGGGATTTGCGACAAGGCAGCGCACTTTGATCGTCCGGGCGGCTGGATCAACCGTCGGATTCACGGCCGAGATCCGGGCGGAAAAATCCATGGCGGGATATGCTGCAAGATGAATATTCACCGGAGCTCCCACTCGAATTCGCGGTAGATCGTTTTCATAGATCTCCGCTGTGATCCACACGCTCGAAAGATCGCTGATCAGAAAGAGGGGGTCCGCCGCGTCCGGCTTAATATATTGTCCCATCCCGACCTTCCGATCGACGATGGTGCCGCCGATCGGAGCGCGGATCACGATCCGCCGGTCCGTCTGATTTGCAGGCGAACTCTCGAGTCCTGCAATTTCGTCCGCGCTCTTGCCCAGAAGAACCAGACGATTCCGCGCCACATCCGCCGCAGATTGCGCGCGCCGGTACTCCTCCTGCGCCCGCGCAAGTTCGGACTCCGCCGCCTGGAGGTCCTTTGTGGATATTGCTTCCTGAGCGTGCAGTCTCCGTGCGCGTTCGGCCGACTTCTCTGCAATATCGACCGCAATTCCGGCCTTATCCGAATTCGTGTGCGCTTCGGCCAGATCGTTCACGGATGCCACAAGATCCGGTGATTCGATGGCCAGCAGCGGCTGGCCTGTCTGCACCACATCCCCGGCACTTGCCAGAACCTCCAGCACCCGGCCGGGAAATGGGGCAAGCACCGGCGTTACGCGGTCTTCATTGAAACCGACCTTCCCCGTCGCTTCCAGGTCGATATTGACTGTTTCCTCGCGCGCGCCTTCAACCCGAATCTGCTTTTGTTGTTCAGGCGTGGCCTCGATGACACCGGACGCTACGGTATCGGCTTTTGCCGTTTGCGGCTCTTCGGCCGTGGCCGGCCGGTGTGTCGTGAGGAAAACTGCGGCCGAAATCGCAATGATTCCGGCCGCAATCCAAAAAGTCCGCCTTCGTTTAGCTCGAACGCCCATGGGGTGTAGCTTTTACCATGAATTCTTATGGAAGATTCACGGCTTTCTAACGGCGTTCGCATACATTTGAAAACACAACATTTGCCTGCGCGTGTCAGGCGCGGTCTATGACCGCACGATGTTTAAATTCGAGATCGCTGGGCGACATTCGTTCCTCAGATCAGCCGGGATCGGGGAGGAACGTTGTTCCTCCCCGACGGCTAAGCTAGCCGCAGATGAACATCACTGGGTCGCTCCAGTTGGTGTAACCCAACCGGCCCAGGGCGCGAACTTGAAATGCATAGTTCGCGCCTGGAGTCAGATTCGAAATGGTGACTTTCTTCGAACCCGGCAGCGTGAGCAGTGTCCACGTTGTGGGCAGCGTTCCCGGAGTGACCACCACGGCGTATTGCAAGCTGTAGTCGATCGCCTTCGGAAGACCCTTGACCTTCACCACCACCTCGCCCGTAACCGGACCACGGTCGATCCAGTCGATGGACGCGGGAGGCAGCGGCTGCGGAGGAACGCGCTGGGTCGGAGCAGCCACGAATCCGCTGGTGCTGAAGACCGCGGGATCGTTGTTCGACGCCGCCTCGACGGAGTGTCCGAGTTGCGTGTATTGGCCGATCATGACGTCACGTTGTTTGTTCTTCGCGGTGATGGCTTTCTTACCGCCATCGGCCGCGTCCGAAACCAGGGTCGCAAGGGTGTCGATACCGGACTTGAAGGTCACGAGATCGACGGTAGGAGTAGGGAATTTCGAATTGCCGTTCAGACCCTGGTACGCATTCAGGAGCTGCTGGATCAGATCGGTATCCGAAGTTCCATGGAAACCAAGCAAGGCTTTGAGCTTCTTAACTGTCATATGTTTTCTCCAAAGTTTCAAATTACCGGCCCTTTACGACAGAACATCGGAAGAAAGCGGACCGGCAAAACTTTCTCCCCATCCTTTGAGGCTTCGCCCTATCGGGTTCGCGCTTCGCGTGCGCCAATTTTGCGCCTCTACTGATATAACGACGCAGAGCCCCCATTTACTGCACGCGAATTTGCATCGCCATTGCCTCATGACCGTATCGACCGGTATGTCAAGAGCTTGCGAATAAAAAAATATTTTCGATGGCGCCTTTTACGGTAAAGTGCCCTACGCAGTCAACGTAGTCTCTATCAGGAGATCGGTATGCCGCAAAGAATTTTCCGCCCGGTAACCCCGGCCGTGAAAGCACGGTTCGCCGAAGAAAAAATGCGCCACGAGTGGAACGCAATACGCGAGGCGCTCCCCGCAGTGGATGCGCAATTCGTGAAGGACACCCGCGAGGCACTGAACTGCTCCCGTGCCATATTCGCGCGCCGATTATGTATGAACGAGCGTACGCTCGAAAACTGGGAGCAGGGCAGGGCGAAGCCGAATTCTCAGGCCGCCGTCCTGCTGTTGCTCGTCCGCCACTTCCCGGACACCTTGGAGCGATTACGCCGGATCGTAGCCGCGTCCATCACAAGCTAACGTGCAATTTTGAAATTTATTGCGGGATTTGTCGTTTTAATGTCCGATTCCAAAGAGCTCCGTGCAATTTCCAAATTGAAACGCCCAATTCGAAAATGTAGCGATGAATTTGGAGCCTTAAACGCTTAATCGCCGGACTTAACATTCAATCCTGGAATTTACCGGCTGTTTTGCAAATGAAATGCCCAAACGATAAATTGGACGTTCAGTTTTGAAATTGCACGATCAAATCACAAATTGAAGGCTCAAACGTGAATTCTCTCGCTGCATCTTCAAATGTTTTGTCCACTCCGGGAATTGAGTGCCGCAAAAGACAAATGAAGCGCGAAAACGGGGAATTCAACGCAACAAATCGGAAATGAAACGCAACAAACGCCGATTGAACCCTTAAATCGGCAAAGTGGACAGAAAATTTCAGATATGCACCGCCTCGACTTCGTGGTTTTTGGCGCGCAAACCTTGAACCAGTCTCCGAGGCACGTTTTCGTCGAGCAGAATTTTCACGCAGGTTGGAGATCCGGACGATGTGCGAGTTCAGCAAGAACGCCACGCACCGATTCCTCAGTGAGACTTGGATAAGCATCAACAATTTCGGCGATGCTCATCCCGGCAGCCAGCGACTCGAGAATAAGCGCGACCGAAATGCGGGTGCCTCGAACTCGTGGGCTTCCGCCCAAGTGATCAGGGTCAGCAACGATCCAAGTCTCCATGTAGTTAGCTTACGCCTGGTGCCTGGACCCCTCAAGAGAAGTTGGGATAAGGCCAGGTTTATCCGCAGCTTCGATTTCGGCAGAAGAGATTTACGCTCCGAAAACGCCGCAGGCTTTATCGATTCGTTCAAGCCGGCTTCTGTAACCTAACCTGCATGTCTCAAAGCATTGTTTATGAAGCGGTTCCCGGATTACCCTTTTCAAACCGGACCATTTTGCTCATGGGCTAAGCAATCGTCCGCGAGTTTTTGAATTTCAGCAGCGTTTTGTATAAATTGAGCGCCGAGGTGGACTATGACGAGGGGTATTCGGACATTTTCCGGGCTGCTGGGCATATTGCTGATGTCGATGCCGCTGCTGGCGCATCACTCGTTTGGAGCGGAATACGACGTCAACAAGCCGATCACCCTGACGGGCGTCATTACAAAAGTGGAATGGACGAATCCGCATAGCCACTTCTACCTCGACGTAACGGATGCCCAAGGCAAGGTTGTCAATTGGAAGTTCGAGGGCTACAACCCTGCCGTCCTCATGAGAACCGGTTGGAAGAAAGACACCACGTTGAAGCCGGGCGACAAAATCACGGTATTCGGATGGCAGGCGCGCGATGGAGGCAACTGGGCTCACTCCCGCGAGATCACACTGCCGGGCGGCCGCAAGCTCTTCTTCGGACCTCCTGCCGGAACGGGCGATGGGGGAAATACTCCCGCAGTGGAGGTGCATTAGATGCGCGCCATGATCGCTGCAGCGATTCTGGGGTTTGCCCTTGCGCCTGCGTCATTGTATGCACAGGCCCCGAAGCCGAAGGCCGCTAAGAACGCCATTCCTCGTATGCCCGATGGGAAACCGGATCTTACCGGTGTCTGGCAGGGTGGCAGCACGCAGCGTGGAAAATGGGAAGAAGCCAACACCGGAACCGGTGTCGGCGGCAGCGGCCGCGATCCTTCAGCACCCGTCACGCTCTCTTCAAACGACCGGCCCGCGGGACGCGAAGGCGCTCCATATCAGCCTTGGGCTGCGCAGAAGGTGCTTGAGGCTTTCAACCGCCGGGGCATCGACGATCCGACCGCTAAGTGCCTGCCCGCCGGTATTCCGCGGACAATCATGCTCGGCCTTTTTCCGCAACAGATCGTGCAGACTCCGACTCAGATCGTCATGCTCTATGAGTATATGAACGTATTCCGGGTCATTCCGCTGAACGCAAAGCATCCCGATGATGATCTGCTTCCGAGCTATCTGGGCAATTCCGTGGGTCACTTCGAAGGCGACACGCTGGTCGTCGATGTCGTCGGATTCAACGATAAAACATGGCTCGCCGGCACGGGAACGTTTCACTCCGATGCACTCCATATCACCGAGCGATTCACACGCGTCGACAAAGACCAGATCAACTACGACGTGACGATGGAAGATCCGAAGGTCCTGACGAAACCCTGGACGCTCCACTCGACGCTGATGTTGCGTGAAGGCACCAGGCTCGAAGAGTACGTTTGCGCCGAGAACAATATCGATCTCGATCGTTACGAAAAGCTCCTTACCGACGGCGTCAAATTCACCAGGTAAAAAGCGGAACCGGTTTTGCAGCTAGAAATAGCAGGGGGCAGAACCATGCGAATTATCAACATAATTGCGCTTTGTGCGATGCTGATGATTTCAACCTTCGCCGTCGCGCAGGACATCAAGACCGACCATGACCATGCCATAGACTTTGCCAAGTACAGAACATTCAAGTGGATCAAGGAGCCAAACCCTGAGAATCCATTGATGAAGCAGCGGATTATGGAGGCAGTTAATGCTCAGCTCGAAGCAAAAGGTCTGACGCTTGCAGCCGGCAACGCGGATCTCGGCATCGCCGCAAATACCGCAACAAGACAGGAACAAACCCTGGATAGTTTCTACGGCGGATTTCCCGGCTGGGGTTGGCGCCGCTACTGGGGCGGCCCGGTCGTCGTGGACACCTACGAAGTCGGGACACTGCTGGTCGACCTGTTTGACACCCAAAACAAGCAGGTGGTGTGGTGGGCTTCCGCCAGCGATACGGTTTCCGACAAACCGGAGACGAACAGCAAGAACCTGGACAAGGCGGTTGAAAAGATGTTCAAGGACTTCCCGCCGAAATCCGCGCGCAAAACGGATTAGACAGATGTTTAGCCGCAGATGACGCAGATGATGCGGATGGAACGCAAAACAGTCTGTTGGTACGTTCCATCCGCGTCATCTGCGGCTAAACCTAGCGCATCAATATGATGAATGCCCAGCCGGTGGCGCAAAAGACGCCGCCGGCCAGGGCCCACATCGCCAGCAGCTCGCCCTGAATCAAAAATCCGGCAATCACCGGTGCAATGATCTGGGCAATCGCCATCAGCGATTGCATAAGACCAATCACCATTCCCTGTTGATGGCGCTCAGCGCGCATCGTGATCAGGCTAGTGAGGCTGGGACGCAGGACTGCGCTGCCGAATGTCAGCAACCCGATAGCGGCAAGCAACAGGGGAACGCCGTGCACGCCTGACAGTAACGCGAAGCTCACAGCCATCGTGGCGAAGCCGAGCTGAACGAGCCGGCTCTCTCCGAACATTTTTACGAGTCTTCCCATTCCGCCGCCCTGGATCAAGGCTCCGACCAGTCCGGAGAAGGCAAACAAATATCCGACTTCCTTTGTACCGAACGGCATTCCGTTATGCATGAATCGACGCTCGGCGAATAGAGCAAAGCCGGAGAAAAACGTACTGAACGCGAAGGTGAACGCGAAGAACTGCCAGAGCAGTGGACCAAGCTGGCGGTCCTTGAAGGAATTCATGGCGGCGGTCCATCTCGAGACATTGCTTGCAAGTTCGGGATGGGGGTGGGGTATGACGGAAGGAAGAAGAAAGTACGTGCACATGATGCTCGTGAACGACAACGCTGCCGCGGCAAAAATGGGATAGGTGTTGTTGAACTGCGCGAGATAACCGGACACTCCCGGGCCGATCAGGAAACCAATGCCGAAGGCGATGCCGATAAGGCCGAATGCTTTTGCCCGGTTTTCCGGCTCTGTCACGTCGGCAATATAGGCCTGGGCGACGGTCAGGTTTCCCGCAGTCAGGCCATCGATGATGCGCGCAAGGAAGACGAGCCACAGGACACGCGCAAATCCCAGAATCAGAAATGCGATGCAGGTGCCGATCTGGCTCACCAGCAGCACGGGCCGCCGCCCGATCCGATCCGAGAGATGGCCTAACGGCGGTCCGGCGATCAACTGGCATAGCGCATACGTCGCAACCAGCAGACCGACGACTCCGGCGGTGGCTCCCATCGATTCGGCGTAGAAGGGCAGCAGCGGCAGAATGATGGTCAACCCGAGAACGTCAACCAGAACAATTAAAAAGATGGGAAGCAGAGGAGATTTTTTCATCGTGGAGGCAAGTTGGTTCTTTTGCGGGCCAGGAACCCCATCCAGGGATATCGTGCTGTTTCGCTTGCGAGAAACGCGCAACCCAGCAGCACGAAGGTTTCGAAATACACGAGCAACAGGAATGTTACGGATATCGCGAAAGGTCCCTGCGTCGGTTCGAGTTCCGGCACGACCTTGATATAAGCGATGCGGACCACTTCAGCCATGATTCCAGCCAGAATAGCTGCTGGAAGCACCTGACGCGCATCAATTTTCCGGTTTGGTAAAAATTTATAAAGCGCAAAGATCGCAACGACGAAGAAACATGTCATGGTCGTGCGAATCACAATGAAACTCATTGCGGCTCTGACGAGCTCAAACGGCAGATATGTGATCAGAGAATGCAGAGCAGTCGAAATGGATAAGAAGAACAGGCCCAGCGCCGCGCAAACTACCGTAAGCGTGAAACCCATGAGCTGGTTCATCCAGTAAGGGCGGTCTTCCTGAATCTTCCAGAGCCTGTTCAGCCCGGTTTCGAGAGGTATGAAAACGCCGGCGGCACCCAGCAGAACCCAAAGCAATGACGTCAGCTGAGTGCGGTGACCCATACGCTTGGCATAAACGTCCAGGTTGTGGACGACAAAAACCTGGTGTACAGGAAAGTACTCTCGCAGGGTATTCAGCAATACATCATAGGCCCTACCCCATTTGAGGACGTTCCTGAAAATCGCGAGCATGACAAGGCACGCTGGAAAGAACCCAAGCAACGCCGCGGCCGCGAGCGCAAGACAGAAGGCGTGTGTTTCGGTTTGAAGCAGCAGATAGCGGAACAGCGGGATCAGATTCCTGATTTCGCCGTAGAGCCGCTGCCGGAAGTCGCGGTCGATCATGCGACCTTAGTGTACCTTGGACAGCCGCCCTTATCTCTCGGAGATCCGTTCGTCGGTGCTGCCTTCGATCTGTAATTCGTTCCTGACGCTGAACACTCCGGGTACCTGATTTGCCGCCAGGTTGGCCAGATCACTGTCCGCCTGATTCGCCACAATCCCTTTCAGAGTGACGTCACCGTTCTTCACGATGATGTGGATTGGCGGAAGCGATTGCGTTGCATACCGGAACAACGGCGAATTGAACGAGTACACCGACCGGTATACGGCAATTCTCAGCTGATCGTCCATGTTCGAAAGCGGCAGGACTTCAATTTTGTCCGTTACCGTACCGGCGCCCTCGATGCGCCTGACACGGGTTACCGCGTCATCCTTGAGCGTCGGACGAGTCACCTCACCCATCAGAGTAATGCTCCCATTCCCTTTGACCTCGGCTTGCAGCCAATCAAAGACGCTGTAATAGGGCAGCATGACCAGCTGATGGCGGACTTCTTCGCTCAAGCTCTTTATATTGTTTGGGTTTCTATCGGTTGATCCATTAAGAGACGGACTGGGCTTCATGCGTTGCGCGGCCCGGGCGTTTGGTGCGGATGTGATCAAAATGCCAACCATCACGGCCACCAAAGCCTTTAGAAAAGACTTGGTTCGCATCGTCTTCCCCTCCAGACGAATTTAAGAGGCTTCTAATTTAAGAGGCTTCTACGGAATCAGAGACCTCTACTGTATTAGATGGAGGGATTTCCAAACGGTTTTGAGATTTTCTGGCAAGACGGGGAAGCAGTACTCCAACCATCAACAGGGCGATCACCACAATCGTCAGGCCGGTCCTGTCCCAGCGGTTCCGTTGGAACACCGGATGTGACCACATGCCGAATTCATCGAATGTGAACCCGATGCCCAGTCCGTAGAGCATCGCGATCCATGGCCTCGCGCCATCGCCCCGGAAGATCAGTGCCAGGTAGCCTGCAATTGCAAGAATAAATATTCCGTAGACGTAGTGATGAATATGAATCCCGTTCACGTTGAAGTGGAACCCGGGATCAACAAGGCTCACAATGCGCGCAGATAAGACTGTCAACGTAAATGCGACTGCAATGCCGGCAGCTGGAGCTTTGGAGGTCAAACGAAGCAACATGCGAAGTTCCGATTATATCAAGCTGCAGGCTGCGAGCGCGAGGGGCCTCGATGGGCGCGGGTCTTTTTTACAAGTCCGATCACCCCGATGGTGGTGGCCAGGATGGCAATAACGAACAGGCCGATACCAATGTACTCAAGGGTGGTTGACTGGAGCCAGCCGATGATCTGCCGGCCGTAGAAAAAGGCCAGCACTGCTTCAATTCCGAAGCGCAACAGCCGGGTCAGCCCCAGCGTCACGAAAAATATCGGCGTACTGACCTCCAGTGCACCGGCGGCCAGGATGCATGCCGTAAACGGGAAGGGCGGCGGCAGCAGGTCCAGCACCGCCAGCGCCACCGCGCCCTTATCCTCCAGGCGCCGGCGGATGCGATCCAGGCGTCCTTTTGGAACAAAGTGTTCCAACCCCGGTTCGCCGAGGCGCCGGCCGATGTAGAAAGTGAGGGCGGCTCCACAGATCGAACCCAGGGCTCCTATAATCGGGTAGAGCCAGAACAGATCGCGGGTCCGGGAGGCCAGAACAATTACGGCAATATCCACCGCGAGCGGAATCACGACCACCAGGGTCGAGTCCAGCGCGGCGAGTAACCCCAGTCCCCACCACGACATAAGGCCGCCGAAAATCGATATGAAAAAGGCCCGTGTCATCGGTTAAACTGGTCTTACCGTTGCCCAGAACCAGGGCACAGTTAGCATTTCAGATCATTCCTGTAAAGGACGCTTTCTTCTAATGCTTCAGCAATCCATGGCCCTTTGGATCAGCCAGTACGGTTATCCGGCGATCTTCTTCATTCTTATCGGCGGTATCGTCGGAGTTCCGGTGCCCGATCAGCTTCTGTTGGTCATTTCCGGATACCTCGTCTTAACACATGCCTTAAACCTGTTGCCGACCCTTGTGGCAGCGATATTGGGCAGTGTCGTTGGTATCACCTTGAGCTATGCACTCGGCCGTGGATCGGGTTCGTACCTTTCGAAAGTGCCGTTTGCCGCCACGCGGCTTCAAACGGCACGCCATTGGTTCGAACGATTTGGCGGCTGGACTCTGGTTTTTGGTTATTTCATTCCGGGAATCCGGAATTTGATCGGTTTCACGTCCGGGATGATGCGGCTCAAAGTGCGCCATTTTGCGCCTTATGCCTATGCGGGAGCGACCGTATCGTCCGTGACATGCGTTCTGGCCGGCTATTTTCTCGGCGAGCAAGCGGGCTGGGCACTCGCTTCGGCGAGCCGGCTGGCCGTTGTTGCGGCTGCCGGCGCCAGTTTGTTTTTGATCCGAAAGGCGATTCGCAATGGAGCCCCGGAAGCTGTGAAGACGACACCGGCCGCAATTGCGATCAGCGGAAGCCTCGAATAATTCCAATGCACGTGGCGTCCGGCGAAGTATCCGAACGTTACGAAACTGGTCGAAGAAATCAAAGCGCCGGCGTACGCGAAACGCATGAAGACACGGACACCCAGTTTCGAAGCGCCGGCCACATAGCCCATCAGGTTCCGCACCCCGGGAATGAACGGACCCACCACGAGCACCCAGCGGCCCAGGTTCTGAAACCAGTGCTGGACGCGTTGAATCTTCTGGTCATCGATCGATAGCCAGCGTCCATATCGCCGTATAACGAAATCACCCGATGTCCTGCCGAGCACATAACTCACCGTCAGGCCGCCCGCGCTGCCTATTGCCGCGATCGCCAGCGTCGGAAAAAGGCCCAGAACATTTCTAAAAGCCAGATACCCGGAGATGACCAGAAGCCATTCATCCGGCACCGGAAGGCCGATGATTCCGAAAATCAGGAGAAAGAACATACCAAAGTAGCCGTAATTGGTAATCCACTGGACGACTGCGTGTTCCGTCATTAAACGCCTTTCCGCTTTTGAAGACGTCTAAGTACTTGCAGGCGGAATTCCAATCAAACCACGCGGGAAGATTCGAAACAAAAATGGGGACAGATCACTTTTCGCGTCAAAATGTGTTTCGTTCGGAAACAACTTTTGACGCGAAAAGTGATCTGTCCCCATTTTTGTGTTAATTTGTGCCCACACTCATGCGGTTGATGAAGTTCGTTGTTTTTTGCATTGGAATGGCGGGGACCCTGTTCGCACAAGGCCAGCGTGGCGGACGAGGGCAAGCACCCCAAGCGCCGCGCGCGGCTGCGCCGATCGATTTGACGGGTAATTGGGTTTCGATCGTCACTGAAGACTGGCGCTGGCGCATGGTCACGCCGGCAAAAGGCGATTTCGCGAGCATACCGACGAATCCCGCCGGCGTTGCCGAAGGTCAGAAATGGGATCCGGCAAAAGACGAGGCAGCTGGCGAGCAGTGCAAATCCTACGGCGCTCCCGCCATCATGCGCGTGCCGACGCGCTTACATATCACCTGGGATAACGACGCCACTCTGAAAATCGAAACCGACGCCGGCCGACAGACGCGCGTGTTCCATTTTGGCGAGTACCAGTCTGCTTCCACGGCCCCGTCGCTTCAAGGCAACTCCCGCGCCAATTGGGAAGGCGGCGGCGGGCGACGCGGCGGTCCTCCGGCCGGAGGTTCGCTCAAAGTCGTGACGACCGGACTCAAACCGGGGTATTTGCGCAAGAATGGATATCCGTACAGTGAGAAAACAACCGTGACGGAATTCTACGATCGCACCAACGAACCGGCTGGAGATACCTGGCTGATCATAACCACCGTTGTTAACGACCCCGTCTACCTGAATCAGGAATTCATCACGAGCACGCACTTCAAAAAGGAACCGGATGAAAAGGGCTGGAATCCACAGCCCTGCGCCGCCCGTTAGCTGGAGCCGACAATATGAGTACGCTCACCCTGAAAGTGAACGGCAAGTCCCACACCCTCGACATCGATCCGGCGACGCCGTTGCTCTATGTCCTCTCCGATGATCTTGCCCTTCGAGGGCCGAAATTCGGATGCGGCCTCGGACAGTGTGGGTGCTGCACGGTAATCGTCAAAGGACAAGCCGTTCGATCATGCGTCACGCCGGTATCGAGTGTGGCGGGCGCGGAGATCACGACACTCGAGGGGCTGGGTTCAAGCGACAAGCCGCATCCCATCCAGAAGGCGTTCATCGATGAGCAGGCGATGCAATGTGGCTTCTGTGTCAATGGCGTCATCATGACCGCCAAGGCTTACCTCGACCGCCACCCCAAGGCTACAGATGCTGATCTTCAACAGGCCATGTCGGGAATCCTCTGCCGTTGCCACGCGCATACCCGGATGGTGCGCGCGATCAAGAAATATCAGCAGGGAGCGAAGGCGTGAGTGTATCCAGAAGGAGTTTTCTAAAGACTTCGGGCGCGCTCATCGTCAGCTTCACCATGATGCCGGAGGACGTCTTTTCGCAGCGGCTCGACGGGGCGAGCAGCAATCAGCTCGATGCCTGGTTGTCGATCAATGCGGACGGCAGCGTGACCGCTTTTACCGGTAAATGTGAACTGGGTCACGGTCTCTATACCGCCCAGATGCAACTGGTCGCGGAAGAATTATCAGTTCCTTTCCAGCGCGTGAAGTTGATTCAGTGCGACACGGCCCTGACGCCGGATCAGGGCACGACCTCCGGAGCCCAATCCCATCCGACCAACTTCAATCAGGGTGCGCTCGCGCTCGCCGGCGCCACCGCCCGTGAAGCGCTCCTGCAAATGGCATCGGTCCGGCTGGCTGTGCCGGCAGATCAGTTGATCGTGAAGGACGGCGTGATCACTGCCAAATCCGATGCGTCGAAAAAAGTCAGTTACACCGATTTGATCGGCGATAAGAAGTTCAATCTGACGCTGAACAAAAACGCGAAGCGGAAGAGTCCGGGCGAATGGACGGTTCTCGGCACGCCGGTGCCGCGCATCGAGATTCCGGCAATGGCTACAGGCGAATTCGAATACGTCCATAACGTTCGTGTGCCGGGCATGCTGTATGGACAAGTGGTACGTCCCCCGGCGGTCGGCTCGAATGTCATGAATGTCGACGAGAGTTCCGTTTCGGGTCTTCCCGGTGTCGTGAAGGTTGTCGTCAAAAAGAATTTCGTGGGCGTCGTGGCAGAGAAGCCCTGGCGGGCGATTCAAGCAGCAAACAAGCTGAAGATCACCTGGACTTCCGGGACGGGCCTTCCTAAACAGACCGAGATTCACAATTACCTGCGAAGCCGGAAGCCCACTCGTGACACCTGGCTGGTGAACTCGAAGGACGTTGACGCCAGGTTTGCCCAGGCCGCCAAGGTCGTCGAGGCGACCTACCTTTATCCATACCAGATGCACGGTTCGATGGGAACGTCGTGCGCCGTAGCGGACGTCCAGGGTGGTAAAGCGACCGTCTATTCCCCGACGCAGGCGGTTTATCCCCTTCGAAGCACGCTCGCGATGCTGCTCGGCATGCAAGCTGAGAATGTCCACGTCATATTCAAAATGGGCGCCGGTTGTTACGGCATTAACGGAGCGGATACTGTCTCGTACGATGCCGCGCTGTTGTCTCAAGCTGTCGGGAAACCTGTACGGATTCAACTGACCCGAAAAGACGAAATGGGGTGGGAAAACTACGGTCTGGCTTTCGTCATCGATCAGCGCGCGGCCCTCGACAAGGACGGCACGATCCTGGCGTGGGATTATGAAGGCTGGTCGCCGACACTCGGCGGACGTCCCGGAAACAACAGTCCAGGAAACGTCGTCACCGGCTTTCTCGCTGGTTTCCCTCCTGCTCCCTTTGCCGCACGAACACCGGCCCCGGACCCGGCCAATTACGGTAACAACAGCAATGCGGTCCCATCGTATGTTGCGGGCGCCGTGAACGGCCGCAGCGGCGGCACGGGCGTGATCCGCAGTGAGCGAGTGCTGTCGCACGATGTTCCCTCGCCGTTGTTTACCGGACCACTGCGGTCTCCGGCCCGTCTTCAGAACACGTTTGCGCACGAGTCGTTCATAGACGAGATCGCCGCGCAGGCAAAGGCCGACCCGGTGGAATTCCGGCTCCGCCATCTCAGCGATACCCGTTTGATGGATGTGGTCAAAGGAGCGGCGAAGGCGGCCAACTGGGACACGCGGCCGTCACCGCGGAATGCCGCTCCTCGCCGGACCGGCACTGTCAGCGGTCGTGGGATTTCCTGCGTCTTGTATGAGGGCGACAACGGCTATTGCTCCGCGGTCGCCGAGGTCGAAGTGAACCAGGATACGGGGCGCATCGCGGTTAAGCGGCTTGTCAT
>DASXLG010000147.1 GCA_036496425.1 Terriglobia bacterium
ACGCTCTCGGTGCGCAAAGCTATGTGCCGAGTCTGTTCTATTTCTTTTCCGATCCGGAACACGTCCAGGCGCTGCAAGATTACGCCAAGGCGAATCGCGAAATGGTTAACGAAAAGGAGGTCGCCAAGGGGGTGGACGAAATTGAAGTTCGAGCCGCCCTCAAGTCGCGCCTCCTGATTGAACTGGCCAGCTTGCAGAATAGCGCCACACCACACTGAACGCGGGCGCCGGCTCGCCCGGCGCATCACTTTCGCGCGACTGGTCTTCTTTATTTTCCTTTCCCCGGGCCGTCAGCACCGGGAGTGACCAGTAAACGCATCGGCATCATGGATGAATCGACGAATCCATGGCGTCGGAAAAAATTCTGCGAACGAATCTCCGGCCGGTCGGTCAGAAGGGTGATGCGCAGAAAATTTTTCTCGCCCGCGAACTTGATCGCATACTCGAGCAGATCGGAACCGTACCCTTTGTCGCGGTATTCTCTATGAATCACCAAATCCTCCAGCAAAATGACAAAGCCGCCTTCGGCGGTGCTGATGGTGAAAAGCAGATTGATCATTCCCACGATCGCCTTGTCGCGCCGAAGAACGAAAACCCTTCCACGGTTCGGTTGCTCGAAAATGAGCCGCAATCCGCGCAGCTGCTTGTCCTTGTTAGGGCGAAAGTCGCTCTCCTCGCTGAAAAGCTCCCCCAGCAATTCGGACAGTTCGTCCAAATCGGCTTCCGTCGCGGGCTCGATGACGACGTTCGCTTCCACTGGTTTTCTTATTCCAGAAAGGTGACAGGCTGGCAATGACCATCGCTTTCGGCCACGCTCTTCCAACGATTGGACGGGGGGGGCACTGGGCTGACTGGGCCAGTGGCCTGAGTAATCGGGACGCTCGATTGACAAGGCCGCCTCCCTCCCTACCGTAGCCGCTTCCCGTCCCCCCAGATGGGATTTCGACTATGAAACGGACCCTGCAACGATCAAAACGCACCCGCAAACGGCAGCACGGCTTTCGTGCCCGGATGAAGACAAAAGGCGGCCGCGCCACGCTGGCCCGCCGGCGCCAACGGGGACGTAAACGTTTGCTCCCGAAGGGCGTCGAGCGTCACTTCGCCCGGCACACCCAGGCGTAATTCCGTCTCAAGTCTCGCGAACCACTTCCCGGGCTGGCTTGTCATCGCGCATGGCGATGAATTTCGCGTGCCGCAGGTTCCCCGCGTCGGTCCACTCGACAAACGCGACTTCGCATACGAGTTGGGGTTTGAGCCAGCGGCACTCTTTCATCTTTTCTTTCGTCAGCGGTTCTCCCCATCGGGAGCCCTTTTTCTGCGGCAGATTTGCAAACGGGCAATCGTTCGCCGCCAGCCCTTTGAACTGCCGAAAAACCTCTTTGCGCAAGCGCGCGACGAACCCGTCCTTCACTTTAGCGACGAAGTGAAGCGCCTTATTTTCATAAAGGCCGACCAGCAGCGAATCAAAGTTCGCCGCACCGGGAACATAACCGCCGATGACGAATTCCTGTCGCCGATCGCTGCGTCGCTTGATCCACGCTCCCGAGCGCTCTCCCGCCTCGTAGAGAGATCCGCTGCGCTTACCGACAACGCCTTCCAAACCCAACTTCGACACCGCTTTCAAGACCTGTCCGGGCGAGCCCGGCAAGAGCGGTGAAAGCCGCAACAGCTCAGAGGCATTAGACATAACTCCGGCGAGGCGCTGGCGCCGTTCTTCCAAAGGGCTCCGTTGCAAGTCGTCTCCGTTGTCGTGCAACAGGTCGAAGGCGTAGAAATAAATCGCGTCCGGGTTCGCCTGGTTGTTCTGCAACAGTTGGAAGGATGGCCGGTCGTGACGGTCAAGCGCGACAATCTCGCCGTCGATGGCAAAATTGCCCGGCAGATCTCCGAAAGCCCTAACCAGTTGTGGAAAGCGATCGTTGAACTTCTTTTGATTGCGCGAGAGAAGCCGGACTTCGTCCGCCTCCTTCAAAGCCATGCACCGATACCCGTCAAACTTCATCTCGTAAAGCCATTCGCCGGTAGCCGGCAGATCTGTCACCGGCTTGCATTTCATCGGCTCGACGAAAACTGGCCGCGCGGCCTTCGCCGGCCGCTTGTTCCACTTCTTCCCAGAGGACGCGGGCCGATGGCTCTGCCATTGCGCATCGTTGTCGCGCGTAATCGCGGTCATCGACCTCTTCGTTAGGGCCGAGCGATCGTCCACGCGGTCGGAGATCGGCTTCATCGACTTTCCCGCCTTGATTAGAAGCCATCGATTGCTCTCCGGTTCGCGTTTGTCCTTCACCAAGATCCACTCGCCATCGAGTTTCTCTCCTTTCAAAACGAGGTGCATTTTGCCG
>DASXLG010000148.1 GCA_036496425.1 Terriglobia bacterium
TTTAGCCGCATATGACGCGGATGACGCAGATGGGGCGCAAAAACCAAGCCTTGAGGCGCCCCATCTGCGTCATCCGCGTCATCTGCGGCTAAACTATTCCCTCCCCCGTGTCTTTGCGTAGATGTTACGAAGATCCTGGAGCACCAGCGCGTAATCAGGCTTCAACGATAACGCCTTATTGAACTGAGCAATCGCATCGGCGGTATCGCCTTTGCCGGCGAAAGCAAGGCCCATGCCCCGATAGGCTTCGGGATCGGCGGGTTTGAGCTGCAGGCTTTTCTGAAATTGGGCGATCGCGGCATCGAAATTGTTCTTTGTCGTAAACGCGATGCCCAGATTGAAATAGGCATCCGGATAGTCCGGATTGATCTGCTCCGCTTTCTGGAAATCGATGATGGCCTCGTCCACCTTCCCACGGCCGTACAGAATGACACCGAGATTGCCGTAAGGTTCCGCGTAATCCGGCTTCACTTCGAGAGCTTTCTGGAAATGCGGAACCGCTTCGTCGTCGTGTCCCTCCTGCATCAATGCCATTCCGAGATTGTTGTGCGCATAGGCGTAATCCGGTTTTACATTCAATGCGGCTTTGAAGTCGGCGATGGCGTCGTCAAGCTTCCCTTCCTGCAGCAGACCGAAGCCGCGATTGCTGTAAGCCATCCAGCAGTCCGGATTCCGGGCGATGGTCGTTTCCCACAGAGTTTTCATATCCGCGTACATCGCGGATTGCTGCCACGTGAGGATCGCCAGCACAGCCAGAACAGCCCCGCAACCCCACTCCGCGATCCATCTCCTCGACTTCAACAACGGAAGCGCCTTCGCAACGCCGGCGGCGGCCAACGTCAAAGGAGCAATGCAAGCCAGGTATTGGAAATGGTCCGCCACGAAGGAAAACAAAAAAGGATAAATATTGACGAAGCCCAGCGCCGGAACCAGCGTACCGACGAACAGCAGAAACACGGCAAGCGGCGCGCGCGATCGTCTTCGCAACAACCACAATCCCGCGACCGCCGCAAGGACAGCGGCAGGAAACAGGTAGAGCCACCAGATCGTCTGACGGATCTCCCAACGCGGATAAATAAAGATCAAGGTTTGCGGCCACGCCAGCTTCGCCAGATAAAACCAGACGGCGCGGCCCGCAATGAGCGTTCGCTCGACCAGATTGAAGTTAAAGTCCGAACCTTTGGCTCCGATGAATTTATGCTCCATCCATGCGGTAAAGGTTCCGAAAACCACCGAGATGGCAAAGAACGGCACCAGCGGCGCTACATCGTCTTTCCACGAGAGCTTTCCGCGTTTCCACCAGAGGATCACGAGGATGGCTGCGGGCAAAGTGGCGATCACCGACTTGGATGCCAACCCGAGCGCGAAAAGCCCGAGCGCCAACGCATAGAGTCTGGAACTCCGCCGCTGTATAAAGAGGAGATAAACCAGTCCTGCGCCGAGGTAGAAAACCCCCGACAATGTGTTCTTGAGTTCGGACATCCATGCCACCGACTCGACCTGGACGGGATGCAGAGCAAACAGCGCCGCGGCCAGCCAGGCTCCGGGCACTTCGAGTTGGCGGAGGATTCGAACCAGGAGAAAAGCGGAGAGCACATGAAGAAGGATATTGATTAGGTGATACCCAAGCGGCGCATAGCCCCAGAGGTGGTATTCGAGCCAGAAAAGGCTGTGAACCAGAGGGTAGTACTGCTGTGCGGCTCCCGGCTCGATCCAGATCCGGACCAGGCCGGTAAGCGATTGCAATGCCGGTTTGGTGAGGTGCCCGTCGTCATCCCAGATTGCCTGGCCGTTCCAGGCGGGCATATAGGCAATGGTGGTGACGGCGAGGAGCGCCAGCCCCAGAAACCAATCCCGTTGCCACCAGGGAGTGGGGGCCGGAAGTGCAGCGGCAGGAGCTGCGGCGGGAACTCGCTTCTTCGATCGGTGGCTCATCTGAATGCGGGTAGATTCTATTATGAAGCAACCTCGAATTTCGAATTTCCAATCTGTCATGGCGTGCTATGATCCCGGCCAAATGAGCTTCCAGGAACAAATGGCGCGGCTGCATAGCGATCGGCGCAATGTGGCTATTCTGGACATGTCCATCACATGGGCCATCACTGCCGCCGCCGTTTACCTGCTCGTCCGCCATCCTGGACCGTGGTCGTATGCCGCCGTGTTTGTCACCATCGGACTGATGCAGTACCGCATGGTGATCGCCTGCCACGAAGCTGTACATAAGAGGTTGCTCTTCCCTCTCTGGCTCAACGAGACGGTGGGCAGCATTCACTGCGCGCTGATCGGCATCAACCTGATGTGGTACCGCCGCCAGCATCTCGGACACCACGCCGCGCAGGACATCGGTCACGATACGGACGCCTACATCTACGAGCCGGTGCTGCGAACCCGGCCCGGCATCCGCCGTCTGGCCGTGTGGATTTTCGGAACGGCCCGAGAGGTCATTGAAAAAGTTCAACAGAAGGGCTTCACCGTTGCCGCAACCGTCGAGGCCCGGGGAAAAGCGCGCCTGCTTTCGCTCGCGATTGTCGCGGCCCAGGCTGTTCTGCTGGCCGCATCTGCCATCTGGCTTTCGTGGTGGTACTACTTCGCATTCTGGTTTCTGCCGCTGGGAACAATCGCGATTTTCATGAACCGGACACGGGTCCTCATCGAGCACGGCTATCCGCATGTACCTGGGCGGAGAGATGTGGAGTTGAGGGAGGCGGACGTCGTGACAATCGACCTGTCCGCCGGCTTCCTCGAACGGTTCTTCATCGCGCCCTACATGTTCAATTATCACTTCACGCATCATGTGGCGCCGTCGCTGCCGTACTACAAGAACCCGGAACTGGCCCGTCTTCTCGAGCAACATGGAAAAGTCAGATCCACGGCGCGGCCATCGTACGGACAGGCGCTCCGTCACGTTCTATGGGAATAGAGGACGGACACTGGCAGTGTCTGCTCTGCGGCAACAGCCGGCAACAGCTCGAAACCTCAGGTCCCGACTACGAATACGCCAGCGTTCCAGGACAGTTCACGCTCTCGCGCTGCACCAGCTGCGGTCACGTCTCGCTGAATCCGATTCCACCACCTGAAGCAGCCGCCGCCCTGTATCCGGCGGCCTACTACACCATCAATCCACGATCTCCCTTGTATCTCCAGGGCTTCATCTACAAACGAAAGATCCGCGAAGATATCCGGCGAATCCTCTCCGCGGTGGACGTCCCGCAATTGCGCTCGATCGTCGATGTCGGCTGTGGCGACGCCGCGCGCTTATTCGAGCTTCGGGGCATCGCTCCGCCCGAAACGGAATGCATCGGACTCGATCTACAGTTTCAGCCGGAACTGGTGAAGCGCGCCAGGGCCGCTCGGATCGACCTTGTGGAAGGAAGCGAAACGAACCTGAACAGCCTGCGCGAGGACGCGCACGACCTGATGATCATGAGTCAGATTCTGGAACACCTCCGCGATCCGGTCGCTGTTCTGGAGAGACTTCGTTCCAAACTGACTCGAAACGGACTCCTGCTGGTGGAGACGCCGAACCGCGGCGGTTTGGATTACTCGCTGTTTCGCGGCCGCTACTGGGGCGGCTATCATCTGCCGCGGCACTTTCATCTCTTTACCAGAGATTCGCTGGCGCAGACCGCAAAGCGCAGCGGCTATCGAATCGTTCGGCAGGGATGCCTTCCGTCTCCGGGTTTCTGGATCATGAGTTTCCGGAACGCTCTCGGCTTGCGCAGCAGCCAGTACAGCCGGTCGGTGTTCGAGTTCCTGAACTTTTCGAATATTCTTGCGGTAGGGACCTTCACCGCGCTGGATTTAGTCTGCATCACGTTCGGGTTATCCACTTCCAACCAATACGTTCTCCTCGCGCGCGAGTAATACGGGGAAGGAACACAAGAAGCACAAAAAGCACAAGAAGAGGTGCTTGTGACCAACTCTTGTGCTTTTTGTGCCTCTTGTGTTCCTTTCCTTATGTAGAATGCGGGCCATGTGTACGATTTGCGACGATACCGGTTGGGTACGAGTTACACG
>DASXLG010000149.1 GCA_036496425.1 Terriglobia bacterium
GGGGATTTCCCTATGCGCTTCGGATTCTCTATTTGGATCCAACTGCAGACGGAATTATTGTGAAGCGCGGCGTGCCTTACCTCACGGCCGGAAAGCCGGTGGTGAACCATTTTACCTACGAATTGGACAGCATGGGAACAAGTCACGTAATCCAGACGCCTGAGACGATTCCATAAGCGGAGAATGTTGAATTCGAGGGTTTTCAATGCCGCTGGCCATATGCCACAATGGTCTGGATGATTTCCAATGACACTGTCGAAAAGGCCTGTTCAGAGGTCGGCGCCTACACGGACGATCAGATGATGACCGAATTCGACCGCTTTTTTGAGAAACAGCCGGGCATCTGCGACTTCGTCGCGGAATTGACGAGCGAAAGCAGCACCGAAATTCAGGAATTATCGTTGTTCCTGTCCTACATGGTCTTTAAGGCGGCGGAAGCCGCCGAGCCGGTTTCTCCAGGCGATCTGGGCGAAGTCTCCGCCGAACGCATTGAAACGGCGTTTCATGAAAGCGAATCCTGGATCGATCGCATCGAACAGGCGCAGGATCAGGGAAGCGGACTGGCTCCAGACGATACCGAACCGTTTCTCGTTCAATATATTATTTCCGAACTCAACCAGCCTCTTGAAGACGGTTCGCATCTGGAAGATGAACAGAAAGGCGAAGTTTTCTTTGTGCTTCGAACCGTCATTTCATCGTTTGCGAGGAAACCCAGTGGGAAAGAAACCAGAGAATAAAGTCCAGAAACGCAATGCGGCCCCGTCGAAAAATCCGTGGTTGATTGCGGGTGCGGCGGCAATCATGATTTGCATCGTGTGGGCGACCCTGCACATGGTGAATACGAATTCCGCCGGCTCGAGCCCATCGCCGCAGGCATTGGATTCCAATGGCGCACCGATCGCTCTCATTGCAACCCTGTCTCCCGAGATGTATACCGGTCGAGCGCGCGAGGCGTATCAGGCGGCCAGGGACATTCCCGAAATCCTCGCACAGCTCCCCTGTTTCTGCGGTTGCGTCGATAGCCTCGGGCACCACAATAACCTTTATTGTTTCGCCGACAGCCACGGCTCCATTTGCGATTTATGCCAGGACATTGCGCTCAGCGCACAGGATATGCACCGCAAAGGGATGCCGATATCGCAGATCCGCGACAACATCCGCGCAACATACGGAAACGCTCAGTAACCGGCTTCAGGCGCCGCGATTCAATATGAAATCCGGTATGGCCGCAATCGCGTCGCGATAGGGTGACGGCGGAAACATCCGCAGCGCCGTCGTCGCGGTGCGGATGTATTCTTCGGCGATGGCGCGCGTCTGTCCGATGCCGTCGTGCTTCTCCACCAATGCAAGAATCTGCCGGCTTTCCACGGATCGAAACTCGCGCTCGGACAAGACGCTCCGGACCATGGAGAGCGCCTCCGGATCGGCGCCAGCCAGTGCAAGGGCAACCGGAAGCGTCAGCTTCCCTTCTTTGAGGTCGCTTGCCACGGGCTTGCCCAGGGTCTGCTGCGTCGCGGTCAAATCCAGCAAATCGTCCACAAGCTGAAACGCCATGCCCATGTTCATCCCAATGGCGGCCAGACAATTCGCGGCTTTCGGATCGCTGCCGGACGCAATGCCCGGCAGCCGCATGCATCCGGAGAAAAGAAATGCCGTCTTGCGTTTCACGACATCC